>QLUS01000099.1 GCA_018725535.1 Bacillota bacterium | reverse complement strand
CAGTGGTTCAAACTGGCGGCGGTTCTCTTGGAGGGCCGCAACATCTTCGATGATAGGTAGTAGGTTAGCTATCTCGCCGTTGTTCTTCTCGTCGCGCTCCACCAGTGCGAGTAGGTATTTGATTTTGCTCTTCAGCAAATGCCAATCAATGCGACCGCCCACGCTAAGACTGTCGTATGCTATTTCCTCAAGGCTCTTTTGCCATGCTAGGTAGAAAGATTTAAGTCGGGAGAGCTGCAGGTGAGAGCGAGGCACGTCGTAGAACCTAAGCAGTGCCTCGCGGTCAAGGGCGAACCGCTCCACCACCTCCCGCATTTCGCTAGAGCGGACCGGGACCAACGTGGTAAGACTTGGGACATAGTCTGCCGCGTCTCGTTTAGACTGGGGTGGCTGCCCGTAACGGAAATCGATCGGTGCATTTGTCACTATGTATCCTCCTTGACTACCCAATTAGACCAAACTAGCTGCCTAGCAAGGTCGCTACAACGTTACCAAAAGCCACGCAGAAAGTCACCATCATTACGCCGCATATTCCCCGACTTCATTCCCTTTTTTGCAGCTTATGGTTCTTCCTTATCACTAAAGTTAATAGGTATCCATAGGTAGGCATTCAGGAGGGATACATTGGTGCGCAGGCTTGGTGTTATTGCTTGCACTGCTAGTCTTGATTGGGCCGCTCGCTGTCGTGCGGCAGCTCGCCGTGCGTGTGACCACCGCACCGGAGCTTGTGGGCCAGGCCATTGTCGTTGACCCGGGGCATGGCGGCGTAGACCCAGGTGCACTAGGGCCGCAGGGAGTGCATGAAAAGGACTGCCCTAAGTATAGCGCAGAAGCTCCGCTCTCTACTTGAGTCAAGCGGGGCGAAGGTTGTTATGACGCGCGAGACAGACACCGATCTCAGTGGCACAAGTTTAGGGCATCAGTACTCGCGCCGCAAGCGGCAGGACCTTTCCCGCCGGGTGGCGCTAATTAACGCGAGCGGAGCTACGCTGCTTGTTTCTATTCACCTTAACAGCATGACCGCACGGCGCTGGTATGGTGCGCAAGTGTTTTTTGCGTCGGAATCGAGTGAGTCAAAGCGCTTAGCGGTAACCATCCAGGAATCACTGCGGGAAACCCTGCAGAACACGCACCGACTTGCAGCTGCAGGCGACTACTACATCTTAGAGAAAACCAAGTGCCCGGCAGTTATAGTAGAAGCCGGGTTCATCTCGAATCCGGCAGAGGCGAGATTGTTACAGAGCGAGCAATACCAAGCGCGGGTGGCACTCGCCATCTATCGCGGGATAGTGCGGTTTGTGACGGTCACGGACGGGCCATAGCAGCAGAGAGCACCGACGATAGGTCGGTGCTCTCTGTCGTTCATTTTTCTGACTTAGAAGCAAAGGCACGATTTGCTAGCCACCAGACTGCGCCGAGATGAAAGGCAAGCGTAACGACCATCATGACTATGGATGCAGGTGACATCTCTCTAACCTCCTTGGCCCGGTAGGGAGTGGGTTGCGACAGGCAAATCTGTTTCGCTAGCCGATCCGCCGATCATTTTGGCTAGCCAGTTATTGGTCACGAGGGCAAGCACAAGCAGCACCGCCCACTGCAAGATTATGGTCCCTATACTGAACACTTCAAAAGGATGCCACCAAGTCTCTGGATACCAGGCAACAGATTGCATGAACCACCACCCCGTGATGATCACAAATAGCACGGGGAAAAGCCGAATGCTAAGGTTCCACCACTTTCCGATGTGAAAGTCAGCGTATGGGTGATTAATGATCTCTGTCCTAGCCTTTTCAAGACCAAATTTCATCAGGGCTATGGCCACGCACAAGCCGCTCACCAAGAGCGCGACGCCCCAAACTCAGTCTTGGTTATCTAAGAAGTTAAGGCTATAAGCGGAAGGGATACCTAAGAGCAGGCCGGCGACGATGACAAACTTGGCGGCGCGAGGACGTTCCCACCCCGCATCCATGAGGTTGCGCACGCCCACTTCAATCATGGGGATAAGAGAGGTCAGCGCGGCGACCGCCATAGCCAGGAAGAACACTGCCGCGAGGATGTTGCCAAAGGGCATGGTGCCAAAGAGCTGCGCCGCCTAATAATCGGCACAACGCGCCCAAGTATGGGCGCTTCTTTGTTGCATAGAAGTATAAAAAAGTATACGCTTAGGCAAAGGGAGATTTTCTGCAACAGGGGACAAACTAGTTGGGTGAAGGCATTAGGCGCTCGTGAATCGTGAGCTACGGGGTGGCTTTCCGCTGTCAGCTGTCAGCTAGGAAGCAAACAAAAATCAAAAATCAAAAATCAAAGACGGGGTGGCTTTCCGCTATCAGCTGTCAGCTAGGAAGCAAACAAAAATCAAAAATCAAAAATCAAAGACGAGGTGGCTTTCCGCTTTCCGCTGAGCACGGGGCACGGGGCACTGGGCACATCTTTTCGCGTCGTAAGCCGTAAGCCGTAAGCTACTAACACACAAGGAGGAGATAAATATGTCAAATGTTCGAGTAATTATCTGGGGGCTCGGAGCCATGGGCAGCGGTATGGGCCGCATGATCGCCGCTAAACAGGGAATTGAAATTGTGGGGGCCATCGATACACACCCGGAGAAGGCGCACAGGAAGCTCGCACAAGTGTTAGGCGTAGATGCGCCAGACGTGACGGTAGTTAGTGAACCCGGAGATGTGATCAAGCCCGGCGCCGCCGATATAGTGCTTGTCTGCACTGGGTCGTTTACGCGCGAGGTGTACCCACAGCTTGAGCTTGTGGCCAAGGCGCGCATGAATTGCATTACTATCGCGGAAGAAATGGCTTACCCAGCGGCGCAGGAGCCATCACTTGCAAAGTCGCTCCAGAAAATGTTCGCCGAAGCGGGAGTTACTTTGCTCGGCACAGGCATTAACCCCGGCTTTGTGCTGGACTCACTTATTATCGCGCTCACCGGTGTATGCACACATGTTGAGAGCATCAAAGCAGTGCGCGTCAACGACCTGTCGCCCTTTGGCCCAACAGTGATGCGCACGCAAGGGGTTGGGACTTGGCCCGAGGAGTTCCACAAAGGCATCGAGACGGGCGTCATTGTCGGGCACGTGGGCTTCCCCGAATCCATGCGTCTGATTGCCTCAGCCCTTGGGATAAAGCTCGACCGCATGGAGCAAGTCAAGGAGCCGATCATCTCGAATACTCACCGTGAAACACCGCATGTGAAAGTGGCACCGGGCATGGTAGCGGGCTGCAAGCATATCGCTTACGGCTACAGCGGCGACAAGCTCGTTTTGACGCTAGAGCATCCGCAGCAGATTAGGCCCGAGACCGAAAGCGTCAACACCGGAGACTATATCTACATAACAGGCGTACCCAACATCAATATGTCTATTGCGCCTGAGATTCCGGGCGGTATTGGCACCATCGCCATGACGGTCAACATGATTCCGGCTGTGATTAACGCTCGTCCCGGGCTGGTAACCATGGCTGATCTGCCTATTCCGCGGGCGCTACTCGGCGATATCAGCGCCCTAATCAAAGGTTAAGGCGATGTCTTGTCGGGTCGGTCAATTCGTAGAAGTCCGTTGGATAGCTATCGAAGCGCCTGATCGCGCGGCAAGTCTGCCCGAGAGTACTCAGCGGGTTCCGCTCGTAGCCCGCGTTAAAGGCTTCGCTCTCGAGCGCGGTGAGGTCGGGCAAACAATCGAAATTTTATCGCTAGCGGGTCGCACACTGCGTGGAACTCTAATTGACCTCGCTCCGCGCCACACACACGGCTTTGGCGAACCGCAACCCGAGCTCTTGCGCATCGGGAGTGAGCTGCGCCGGGAGCTTGGGCTATGAGCAAGTACAGCGAAGTCATCGCGCGGCGCGGCGAAATCACGGCACGGGCCATCGGCTTTAACTATCAGCAGTTTGAGCTGGGTGGTTTGGCGTTTGATTACGAGCAGATGATGGAGAACACCGGCTATACCCTAGAGGAGATCACGCGCCTGCAGCGCGATGTTGGCGTAGGCGGTACACCGCTATTGGAACTGCGAAACATCACCAAACTAGCAAGAAAGTTGTCTTCTCCCGGTAAAGGGGCTCGCATTTTCGTTAAAGATGAGGCCTGCAATATCAGCGGGAGCTTCAAGGCACGCCGCGCGGCAGTCTCAGTTTACCATGCGGCACAGCTGGGCTTTAAGGGCGTGGTGGCGGCGACATCGGGCAACTACGGCGCGGCGGTAGCCGCCCAAGCGGCGATACGAGGCTTAAAGGCCATCATCGTGCAAGAAACCTATGACAGCCGAGGACTCGGACAACCGGAAATTTTAGAGAAAGGCCGCGCCTGCGAGGCATATGGGGCGGAAGTAATCCAGCTTACGGTGGGTCCGGAGCTATTCGCGGTTTTCCTGCAGGTGCTTGATGAAACAGGCTTCTTTAACGCCTCGCTCTACACCCCCTTTGGCATAGCCGGCATTGAAACGCTTGGCGTGGAGCTGGCCGAAGATCTCAGGCAACGCACCGGGCGACCGCCGGATGTGGTCGTTGTAACCCATGCGGGCGGCGGCAATGTCACAGGCACAGCACGTGGGTTACGCCGGGCAGGCGCAGCTGCATCGCAGATTGTCGGAGCGAGCGTAGACCTCGCTGGTTTGCATATGGCAAGCGACACGGACTTCAACCGCAAATCTTTCACCACTGGGCATACCGGCTTTGGCGTGCCGTTTGCTACCTGGCCCGACCGCGCCGATGTGCCCAGAAACGCCGCGCGGGCCCTAAGATACCTCGACCGCTACGTTACGGTAACGCAAGGCGAGGCCTTCTATGCAACAGAGATGCTGGCCCAATTAGAAGGTCTAGAACGCGGCCCTGCGGGCAACACTGCCTTAGCCGCAGCCTTTGTGCTGGCACAGCAGATGAACGCCAACGAAACAATAGTCGTGCAAGAGACAGAGTATACGGGTGCAGGCAAACACCCTAACGCCCAGCTTACTTTTGCCCGCGAGCAAGGGATAAAAGTAAGTCTTGGCGACCCCCAGACGAGTGTCCCCGGCCAAAGCATTATCATCCCCGAGCACCCCCACCAAATGTCGATAAAAGATATAAACCTGAACGGCCTACGTCTCTCCTACCTGCGTAACGCCCTCGAGCGCAAGGGCGGCGTTCCCCTTACCCCCGTCGAGATAGACTTTCTTGCGGAAGACTGCCGTGCCACACGCGACCTGGTGCTGGCTGCGAAGCAGTAGGAAGCAGTAGGGACGGAGCCTTTTGCTTCAGAAGCAAAAGGAAGCAAAAGGGACGTTGTGCCATGAAGGCAAGTGATTGCGTCGACGGATGCAATCGTGTGAAGTGTCGAAATTGCTTTCAGACGCCATCAAAACCGGGGCCTCGTCCCTGCTCCGGGATTAGTCTGGAGGATAACCTGCTTACTGACCAAATGAATTCCCAGAACACGGTTTGGTGGCTGGTGCACAGGCGGCGTGAATGACTGGTAACACGAGCCGGATGAGTCGAGAGACTCACGTCCGGTTCTGTGGGGGGTTGGGGGTGAAACTCCCCCGACCTACTCGGCGAGCCTTTTGCTTTAGCACAGGGCACTTGGCTCATTGTGATGGCGT
>QLUS01000098.1 GCA_018725535.1 Bacillota bacterium | reverse complement strand
ACCGAGCGCGACGGGCAGATCGTCAGCCTCAACCAAGCCGTGGCCGAACGCGACGGGCAGATCGTCAGCCTCAACCAAGTCGTAGCCGAACGCGACGGGCAGATCGTCAGCCTCAACCATGCCGTGTATGACAAGGATGTTCACATCAACAACCTTGGTCAGGCGCTCACTGAGCGCGACGGGCAGATCGATAGTCTCAGTCAAGCCTTGGTCGAACGCGACGGGCAGATCGTCAGCCTCAACCAAGGCGTAGCCGAACGCGACGGACAGATCGTCAGCCTCAACCAAGGCGTAGCCGAGCGCGACGGGCAGATCGTCAGCCTCAACCAAGCCGTAACCGAGCGCGACGGGCAGATCGTCAGCCTCAACCAAGCCGTGGCCGAACGCGACGGGCAGATCGTCAGCCTCAACCAGGCCATGTCCGAACGCGACGGCCAGATCGCCAGCCTCAACCAGGCCGTGACCGAACGCGACGCGGCAGTTGCACTGATCAAAATGATCAAGAGCAGCGCCTCTTGGCGACTGACTCGGCCTTTACGTTTTGCTGCCCGTCTGGCTCGATACGGCCTTACCAGCGAAGATCGTCAGCGGTTAACTCAAGCACTGCGCCAGCGGTACCACCGCCTGCCTTTGCCTGCGCCAGTGAAACGATTGGTCAGTTTTGCCTACCACAAGATGGTTGGAAAAACTGTTCGAGCACTGCGCCGAAGTGCGTTAAGAGCCTCCCAGTTCCACCCACCCGAAATCAACTCCGCCCCCATACCGGATAACCTGCCCGACTACATCTTCTGGGGCGTCATCGATTGGCATTTCCGCCATCAACGCCCACAGCAACTTGCACTGGCTTTGGCGAACACCGGTCGGCGTGTTTTTTATATTTCTCCAAATTTCATAGACGACGAGCGAGAAGGTTTTGAGGTCGAGGCGCTCGATGCCGTGGGCTTACTGTTTCAGGTAAAGCTATTTGTCAAAGGCGCGCCTGTTATCTACTCATCGGCACCGGGAGTCGAAAGCGTTTCTCAACTAAGGGCCAGCATCGGTGAAGTGTTGAGCTGGGCAAACTGTAAGCAACTCATCTCACTGGTTCAGCACCCGTTCTGGCATGACGTGGCTTCGGTGCTGCCGAACAGCCGCTTGGTCTATGACTGCATGGATCACCACGATGGCTTTGGCAACAACGCCGAGTCCTTGCTGCAGTTGGAAAAATCGCTGTTGAACGAGGCGGTACTAACGATCACCACCTCTACGTGGCTGGATGAAGCTGTCGCACCGCATGCCATACAGCGTGCATTGATTCGCAATGCCGGCGATTACGATCATTTTGCCAGCGTGCCGGATAGCGTTTATCGCGACCCGCAGGGGCGACGCATCATCGGTTACTACGGTGCGATTGCCGAATGGTTTGATCTCGACCTCGTCGAGGCTGTTGCGAAACGGCACCCAGAGTGCTGTGTTTTGTTGATCGGTTCGGATACCGTTAATGCCAAGTCCAGACTTGGCAAGTTGGCCAATGTCACGTTCACTGGCGAAGTACCCTACAGCAAGTTGCCGCACTATCTATACAGCTTTGATGTCTGCCTGTTGCCATTCAAGGTTATCCCACTCACGCTGGCAACCAATCCGGTAAAAGCCTACGAATATCTGAGTTCAGGCAAGCCCGTAGTGGCTGTCGATTTGCCAGAAATGGCCCAGTTTGATGGGCTGGTATATGCGGCAGGAGACAGAGAGCGCTTCCTGGACGCTGTTGATAGGGTTTTGGCTCATCCCGAACCTAAAGAATTGATCCTGCGTCGCAAGGTTTTTGCGCAAGGGCAGACCTGGAAGCACCGCACCGAAACGCTTATCCAGCACGCAGAATCCTCTGCTCATGAGCCCAAAGTCAGCGTAATCGTCGTTACCTACAACAACCTTGAGTTCACCCGTGCATGCCTGGCCAGTCTCGATGAGCACAGTCAGTGCGAGAACCTGGAAATCATCGTTGTCGACAACGCATCCAGCGATGGCTCCAAGGATTTTCTTCAAACTTGGGCCGCTACTGGCGCCAACCGCAAGCTGATACTGAACGACGACAATCGTGGTTTTGCAGCCGCAAATAATCAAGGCATGGACGTTGCCACGGGCGACTTCCTCGTCCTGCTCAACAATGACACTTATGTGACGCCGGGCTGGGTGCGCACCCTGGTCAACCACCTGCAACGAGACAAGACGCTCGGCCTCATTGGACCGGTCACCAACAATATCGGCAACGAGGCCAAAATCGACATTCAGTACGCGGACATGGGCGAAATGCTTGCTAAGTCTGCCGCTTATACACGCCGCCACATCGCGCAACTGCATCCGCTGCGAACTGCCGCATTTTTCTGCGTGATGATGCGAAGACAGACCTTCGAGCGTGTAGGGCCGCTGGATGAAGCCTTTGGCCGAGGATTCTTCGAGGACGATGACTATTGTCGACGTGTTGAACAGTTAGGCCTGCGAGTGGTATGTGCCGAGGATGTGTTCATCCATCATCAACTATCAGCCTCGTTCGACAAGCTCAAGCAGCAGGACCGGCAAAAGCTGTTTGAAGACAATAAAAAGATTTATGAGGCTAAGTGGGGAGCGTGGGTGCCTCATACTTATAAGGATACCGTGCCATGAAAATAAAAAGTTTCCTTCGACGAATTCTTCTAGAAGCGCTGACATTTATCTTATGAACCTTATAGACGAGCAATATATGAAGATGCCGTTTTATGGGGTTGACAAGATGACGGCATGGCTGAGGAAAGTAGAAGTCAAAAATGACGAATAGAAAAAAAATACTTTGTGTTGTCGGCACTCGTCCCGAGGCCATCAAGATGGCTCCAGTAATGCTGGCATTGAAGGCTGAAAGTTGGACGAACGTCCGTGTGCTTGCAACCGCCCAGCATCGCCACATGCTTGATCAAGTAATGAACTTCTTTGGTATCGAACCAGATATCGACTTGAACATCATGTGGCCCAACCAGGCGCTGACAACTTTAACTGCCAGATTGCTGCTTGAACTCGACGATGTGTTACTGGCAGAGAAGCCGGACGTGGTGCTTGCTCAAGGCGACACGACCACGGTGATGACTGTCGCGCTGGCCTGTTTCTATCACCGCATCCCCTTCGGCCATGTGGAGGCGGGTCTTCGCACTTGGGATATGCAGAACCCTTTCCCGGAAGAGGCGAACCGGGTGATAGCCGGGCGTTTGGCACGCTGGCACTTTGCGCCTACCGAAAGCTCGCGCCAGAATTTGCTGCGCGAAGGCGTCAGCAATGCCGACATCGTCGTCACCGGTAACACGGTGATCGATGCGCTGTTAATGACAGCATCGAAAGAGCTTGATGTTGGTATCGAGCTGGATGACACCAAGCGGCTGGTGCTGGTGACATTCCATCGGCGTGAAAACTTTGGCGAGCCATTCCGCAATATTTGCCGTGCGCTGAGGACTCTGGCCGAGCGAAATCCAGATATCCAGATTCTCTATCCTGTGCATCCCAATCCGAATGTGAAGGATGTTGCCCATGAGATGTTGGGCGATTGCAGCAATATCATATTGTGCGAGCCATTGGATTACGCACCCTTCATTGGGGCGATGAAAAAATCCTATTTGATTATCAGCGATTCGGGTGGCGTGCAGGAGGAGGCGCCTGCGCTGGGTAAGCCGGTATTGGTGTTGCGCGACGAGACCGAACGCCCTGAGGCGGTCGAGATGGGCGTGGTGAAGCTGGTGGGGCCCAACTATGAGCGCATTGTTGAAGAGGCTCAGTTGCTGTTGGATGATGAGTCCGCCTATCGTGCTATGGCGCGCGGCGTTTCACCTTATGGTGATAGCAAAGGGGCAGAGCGAATTGTGGCCGTATTGCGTGAGCACTTCGCTTGATGCAATTGGTTTATTTGTCTCCAGTTCCGTGGTCAAGTTTTGCACAGCGGCCGCATAAATTTGTTGCGTGGTTTCATGCCAATACGGGTGGGGATGTGTTGTGGGTCGATCCATACCCAACCCGCTTCCCGTTGTTTTCTGATTTCCGTCGAATAGGCTCTCAAGAAAACAAGGAAAACCAAACGAGTCCGGCATGGATAAGGGTCATCAGGCCTTCTGCTTTGCCCATAGAGCCGCTGCCTGGCTCGGGCTGGGTGAACGCGTTGACGTGGCGATCAACGCTTAAGGACATCGATGCATTTTTCCGTCAAAAGCCAACCCTTTTGGCCATCGGCAAACCATCGGCATTGGCATTGGCTGTTTTGAAGCGGCTCAAGGGGTGCAAATCCGTCTACGATGCGATGGATGATTTCCCTGCTTTTTATTCCGGTCTTTCTCGTTTTGCGATGCGTTACAGAGAGCAGGTATTGGTTCGCTGTGTGACTTCTGTGCTCGCTTCCTCGACTGCGTTGAAGCTGCGCTGGGGCGATGTCAGGGCAGATATTCAGTTGGTTCACAACGGGTTGGATGCCGAGGTTTTACCAGCGCCAATTAGAAACATCGCGTTAAGAGAAAAAAAGGTGTTGGGTTATGTGGGCACTATCGCGGCTTGGTTTGATTGGAATTGGGTAATTGCGCTGGCCAAGGCCCGACCAATGGATGTGGTGCGATTGATTGGGCCGGTGTTTGCGCCCGCTCCATGCGTACTGCCCAAAAACATGGAGATGCTGCCGCCTTGCAGCCATCAAGCGGCGCTCTTGGCCATGCAGGATTTTGACGTTGGCTTGATTCCATTCAAGAAGAATGATCTGACAGCCTCGGTTGATCCGATTAAATATTACGAATACCGCGCACTGGGGTTGCCTGTGATCTCCACCGACTTTGGCGAGATGGCGTTTCGCGGAGACGAGGAAGGAACGTTCCTCAGTCGGGAGCCACAGGACATCAATAGTCTGGTTCAGAAAGCACTGTTCTACAGCGCAGATGTTGAAGCAATACGGCAATTTATAGCCAGCAATACATGGGAGGCGCGTTTTGCCGCTGCAAAAATTATCCAGTGATTGCGATGTGGTCATCGTCAATTACAACGCGGGCTCGTTATTGACGGACTGTGTTTCTTCTGTGTTTGTGGCTGGGGCGGCACGTGCCATTGTGGTGGATAACGACTCTACGGATGGCAGTCTCGAACAACTCGAACGCGGTGTTAAAAATGAGAAGCTGTCAGTCATACGCAATGGCAAGAACCTCGGATTTTCGGCTGCGTGCAATATTGGCGCACGAGCATCTTCTGCACGCCAAATACTGTTCCTGAATCCAGACAGCGTTCTGGCCCCTGACGCTTTGGCCCGTATGGTCGAGGTTTTGGAGCGTTCAGATAGCATCGGCATGGTCGGGGGCTTCTTGTGCAATCCCGATGGGTCTGAGCAACCGGGTGGGAGACGGGTTTTCCCCACGCCTAAACGCGCTTTTATGCGTGCATTCGGTCTTTCTCGCCTAGCCAGATTCCTTCCGGAGTTTTTTTCGGATTTTCTACTGCACAAAGAGCCGCTGCCTACCGATCCCATCGAGGTGGAGGCCATTTCTGGCGCGTGTATGTTGGTGAAGCGTGAGGCGGTGGAGGATGTTGGACTATGGGACGAAGGCTATTTTTTGCACTGCGAGGACCTCGATTGGTGTATGCGATTCAGGCAGCATGG
>QLUS01000097.1 GCA_018725535.1 Bacillota bacterium | reverse complement strand
TACGGCGTCCCAGAAGGCTCCCTTGTCTGCTAGGCGAATCTCGGCCAGCTCGCTTGCGTCTAGGCCCACGAGCGGTGAACGCAGCACACCGGCAAGCGGTATATCTTGGCGTGGATTGTCGATAACTTTCAGCAAGCTCATGAGTACATGTACTTCAGTGGAGCGGAAATACCCGCCCGAGGTTTCGGCAAAGGTCGGTATGCTTCGCTGTGAAAACACATCGAGGAACACTTCGGCACGCCCTGCGACAGCCCGCTGCAGCACAACAATGTCCCGATACTGCAGAGGGCGGTAGCTGCGTAGACCCGCGTCCCAGACCTTGTTTTTGCCGTCTACTAAGCTCACTATCTGCTCGGCGATAGCGCGCGCCTCACGCGTGGTAACGTCGAGCTCACCCTCGGGAGTGTCGGAAGCTCGCCGGTCTATCAGGCACACTTCAACGCAAGGCGTTAAGACTGACGCCTCCTCGGGGTACTCTGCCGCGGCTACAAGCTCTGCCCGCCCGTCGTACGCTACTTCGCCAATAGAGTCGTCCGACATGAGCTGCTTAAACAAATGGTTCACCGCTGCAATTACGGCGGGGCGACTGCGAAAGTTGTGCGCGAGGTAGAGGCACAGATTGTTGGCAGTATCCCCGCTAAATTCTCGTTCCTTACAGCGAAACAACCCTGGGTCGGCGAGGCGAAAGCGGTAGATGCTCTGCTTGACGTCGCCTACCATCACCGTATTGTTGTCCTGGGACACAGATTTTAAGATCGCCTCTTGCACTGCGTTAATGTCTTGATACTCATCTACGAGGACTTCGACAAAACGCGCCCGCAGTTCTTCTGCCACACCCGACTCTTTTTGGCCGTCACTGAGAATCGCGAGCGCCATATGTTCGAGGTCGCTAAAGTCCACCACACCCCGCGCGCGTTTGACCTGCCCATACAGCTCTAGATATTGCGTAACCAACTGACCGAGCATCTGCATCTGCGGACTCACTAGCTGCAGACCCGCTACTATCTCGCCCGCGCTTTGCGCCAGTAACCCCGACAAGAGGTCTTTTATGGCTGCTTTGGCTTCGTCACGCCACGCGCGGCATACCTCTTTATCTGGGGCGTCATAACCGCGCTTAGCTGGCAGGCGGTCAAATGTTATGCCCATCACTCGGGCGCGAAACTTATCCCACTCGCTGACCGTTGCTGCGCATACACCATCAAGCGCCTCTAGCTCCTCGGTCAGGACACCGACGTAGTGGGTAGGCCCTGCCTCGGCAACCGCGAGAGCTCGCGCCAAACAATCGCGTGCATATAGGAGCTCACGCCGCACAAGCATGCACACGCCGCCAAACCACGGAGAACTCTCTACCGCTTGCACACCTGCAGCTTGTACTCCGTCAATGGCAGAAGCGAGCCACTGCTTGGGTTTTGGCTGACTGAGAGCAAAATTGGCCAAATCAGCGATTAACTTTTGCAGTCCTTCGTCGCTATTGCGGCCGCCAAATCCCTCTACTAAGGCCATAAAGGCCGGGTCGAGCTGGCTGTAGCTTTGCTCAAGCACCTGCTCCAATACGTCTACTTGCATCAGCGCGCACTCCACCTCATCGGCGACGCGAAAGGAAGGGTCTAGGTCTAACAAGTAGAAGTTCTGCCGCAATATCTCAAGGCAAAAGGAGTGCAGAGTCGTAATATTCGCCTTACCAAGCAGTGCCATTTGACGGCGCAGCCTGTCGCAGGTAGGGTTTAGGCGTAGTTCGGCATGGAGAGCCCCGGCGATGCGCTCGCGCATCTCAGTCGCGGCGGCGTTAGTAAACGTCACCACCAGCAGCTTGTCGACTTCTACAGCCTCCGCCGGGTCAAGCAGCCGCTGGGTAATGCGCTCAACTAATACCGCAGTCTTCCCCGCCCCCGCTCCCGCCGAAACCAAGAGGTTGACATCGCGGGCAGTGACAGCTAGTCTTTGCGCTTCGGTCCATTTAGCCACGCAGGTTACCCCCCTTCTCCGCCAGACGCCTCCACACTTCCTCCGGGTCGTGTTTCTCGAGCTGTCGGTACTGGCTGTCGGGCTGACGCAAATCAAACTGACAGACTGGCAGAAACTCACAGAAGGTGCACGCCGTGTCTTTCGCTAAACGATAAGGCAGAGCGGCAACCTCCCCTGCGACAATCTCCTCGCCCGCCTGCGTGAGGCAGTCCTCTAGATGTGCGAGCATGGCATCTAGCTGCTCTGTAGTCCATGCGCTCACACCGCTTATGTCACCCTTGCCGGTAATCTTAACCGGCACAATGCTCGACTCGTCCCCTGCGCTATGGTCAAGTAAACTAACCACTGTCTTATCCGCCACCACTACCCCCTGGAAACGGAACTCTTTCCTGCTTTGCTGCTCGGCATCCGCCGGTGACAACGGCATAGGTGACGAAAGTATCGGGTCTTGCACGCGAAAGTACAGCGCGGCTGCAGGCAGCGCGGTCTGACCTATGCAGAATCCCGGATTCTGCAGGCAGAATCCGGGATTCTGCAGAAGGAACTCTGGTGCCAGCCTAAGCACTACCGACAGGTGCGTCAAGAGCTGAGTCTTTAGCCCGTAGTAGACTTCTAGCGGAGTAAGTTTGTTGTGTCCCGACTTGTAGTCCACGACTGCAACATACAGCGTCGCTTGGTCGCTAGCGGCGTCAACGCGGTCAATGCGCCCAGAAAGCTCCATGATAGTGCCATCGGAAAGCGTAAGTTTGACTGCCGGCAGCCTATCCTCGGGCAGCCCAAAGCCCAGTTCCAGTGCGACGGGACGAAACTTGCCGCGTTTGGCGTGTTCGCCCATTACGCGAGCGGAGCGCTCCACAACTTGCTGCAACCTCGTGGTTAAGTATTTGTGGCGCGCGTTGCTAGACAAGATACCCATCGTCGGCACTAGACCCGCTACTACCCCTGCCGCAATGTCCTTGCACTCTGCCCGCGTCATTTCTGCCCAGTCCATATGTTTGTCTCGCATATGGCTGGCGAAACGGTCAAGCGCTAAGTGAAAAAAGTTGCCTATGTCAACCGAGGCCAGTTTGTACATCGGCCTTTCGCGCAGCCTGAGACCATAACGCGCAAAATGCGCAAAGGGGCAAGCCCTGAACTTCTCTAGCCTTGACACGCTGCCATGGAGCACCGTGCCATATAGGCGATTAACTAGACTGCGTTGCAAACGCGCCACTCCGACGCGATGGCGTAAGCCACGGGCGAGGATTTCTACCAGATGGCGAGAGCGTTCATCCTGCGCAAGGAAGGTATAGACGTCTAGCCACAAGTCGGACACCTCGCCCCCTGCTTTGGCTCGGCCGAGCTCAGCTGCTAGGTGCTCCGCCGCGCTGTTCGGGTGAGCAAGGCAACTTAGCGCCGCTTCGGCGTGGAGCGGAGCTTCGGCGGCGGCAAAAGTGAGTTGTTGTGCCGGGAAGAGATACTGCAGTCGACGGATGACGGATGATGGCCGCATGGCCCCCCCGGCCTCGTTCGCGAGTGAGTAGGAGAGCGTAAGCCGCTCGGTAGCGCGCGTCAATCCTATGTAAACCAGAAACTCCTCCTCAAAAAGCTGGCGGTGGGCAGTAGGCCCTAGGCGAATCTCACATGCCGAAAGGAGCGCGCGCTCTTCGTCTGTCAAGAGACCCTGTACGCTTGGCCGAGCCGGCAGTAACCCATCGTTAACGCCCATCAGGAAGCTAACTGGTGTGGCGTAACCCCGCGACCTCCCAAGCTCTAAGACCAGCACTTGGTCAAGACAAGGAGGTATAAGACCGAGCACTATGCCCTCGAGGCCCGATTCCACTATGCGAGTGAAATCGGAGAGCGTCAGTTCCTCGCTGCCGAGAGTTGCCGTCAGTTCCGCAAACAATTGGTCTACCGCTGCCTTTACCTGTACATGCAGGCGGGCATTTTCTATCTTGCCGCTCGCCTCACAGCCTGACGCCCATTGGCTTAGGCTATCCTCGACCTTGAGCGCCTCTAAGAAGGCTACTACCGCTTGCGCGCGCCCACTCACAGTTTTAGCCGTCGCAAGCCTCTCTGCCACAGGCGCAAAGAGCGAAGCTATCACCCGCCGCGCCTCATTTAGGGTGCTCTCTTCATCTTGGCGCAAGCTGAACCAGTCATCCTCTCCCGTCCAGTGACGGCCGCGGAGTCCCACTGCCAAGGCAAAATTGTCGATGCGATCCACGGTATCGCGCGCGATTGGCCAGAGGTCGGTCTTGAGGCAACGCAGCGTCGGTTCATAGGGGAAATTTTGTTCGACCGCTTCCAACGCGGACTTAACGAGGTCAAGCAGTGGGTGGTGACGCACCGCACGTTTCTTGTCCAAGAAGTAGGGAATGTCGTAAGCCGAAAAAATCTCTGCCAACAACGGCTCATAGAGGCTGAGGTCCCGCGTAACGACCGAAATGTCCCGGTAGCGAAAGTTAGACTCTCTGCACAGCGCGATTATCTCCCGCGCAATATACTCGACCTCGACGCGGCGATTCTCCGCCGCTACAAGCCGAAGTTCGCAGGACTCGTCCCGCCAGGGCAGGGCGACTAGGTCAAAATAGCTGGACTCCAAGAAGGCAAGGGAGTTTTGTGCCGCTATCTTTTGCTGTGGGTGGAGTGTTACCACGTTCACCTCTTGCCCTTGTCGGCGGGCTAACTGACTGCAGTGTTTAGCTGTCTCCCACGGCGTAAAGAAAGGATGACTCATGTCGAGGTCTGCCCCTAACAGCCCCGGCTCTAAGGTCAAAGCTAGAGATACGTCTGCCATGCGCAGAAGGTGTCCGAGGACGCCGTATTCCTGCGGCGTAAACCCGGTGAAGCCGTCTATGTACAGTTGTGTGCCGCGTAAGGCGGCGAAGGTGCCGATATGTTCTGTCAACCATTCCAAGCGGTCATCGCTGTCTAGGGATATTCCGCAGTACTTCTCAGTTAGGGCGCTGTATAACAGGTGAAGGTCGTGGAGCTTGTTGCTTAAGGTAGAAGGGAGGCTCGTCTGCAAGGCCACTTCCAGATCCGCCGGGCGCACCCGATAACGCTTGAGCTCCGAAACCAATTCCACGACTTTGGCGGCAAAACCCGGCTGCCCCGCCGCGCGGGAGAAGAGGCGCAATTTGCGCTTGTGTTCCTCTATAACCTTGCGCATAAGCATCAGGCGTCCCAAGTCGCCGATGGGGGTTAACGCCGCGCCCGCTACAGCATTCATGACGATGTGCGCGAGGCGCTGAAAGCTGACGACACGAACGCGCATCAGCCCGCCCAAACGATCGCACAGAGCCCGCTCGACTTGAAAGGTCGACTGCTCCGGCACCAAGACCCATATCGGCGCACCAAGGGGGTCTTTCTCCACCTCGGCCGTAATCTCTTGGTAGAAGAAAAGGCTCTTGCCGCTGCTGGCCCGGCCGAGAATAAGGCGTAAGGACATGGGGAGACCTCCTTTGTGACTGGGAATCGTGAAGCATGAACTGTGAAGCATGAACTACGGGGTGGCTTTCCGCTTTCCGCTGTCCGCTGTCCGCTTTCCGCCGTCCGCCGTCCACCGTCCGCTGTAAGCCACTGGGCACTCACCCGACTGCAACTCCCCCTCTAGATTTCGCCCTGCACTCCCAAAATCCTCCCGGACAACTGTCCAAATACTGGCATGCGGCATAGGCTGTAGCAGTTAGTCTGGGGGGTGGACAGATTGTATATTTACACCGTAAAAC
>QLUS01000096.1 GCA_018725535.1 Bacillota bacterium | reverse complement strand
GAAGCAATAGGGACGGAGCCTTTTGCTTCACGCGTCCATTGGTTGGCGCAGCGTAGGTTGGCTTCTCACGCAGGGACACTCCTTCGTCCTCCAGCGACGCTGTTACTGCAGGAATAATGTTTGGCCTAGCGAAAGGTATGGGTATAGGGAGACCCCTTTGATTTTCGATTAAAATTACTGGGAGGCGATTAAATGGCAGTACAGTTTACCCGTGCAGAAGTGCCAGTTGCGGAGATGTGGAACATCGACGATATCTTTCCCACCCCTCTGGCGTGGGAGCAGGAGCTAGGCGAACTAGCTGGGTTGGTGAGGAGTGTAGCTACCTACAAGGGCCGGCTGCATGAGGGACCGCAGGCGCTGTTAGCCTGTCTGTTGGCACTAGAAACCCTACAGAAACGAGCCGTAAAGGTGTTTTCCTACGCTTCGCTAAACCTATCTGCCGACGGAACTAACCCGCTTTACCAAGCCATGGCTGGGAAAGCGGGAGCAGCAGGGGCAGACGCGCAGGCGCAAACGTCGTTTGTGCAGTCGGAAGCGCTGGGGCTGCCGGGGGGCACATTAGAGAAGTACCTCTGTGACGAGCCGAAGCTGGGACCATTTCGCATGACCATCGAGAAGTGGCTAGGAAAGAAGCCGTATATGCTCGGCCCGGAGACCGAAATGGCCCTGGCGGCGCTCGGTGAAGTGTTAGGCTCTCCTGTCGAGGTCTACGAGAGGTCTCGCACAGCTGACCTCAAGTTCGAATCTGTGGCTGACAGTGAAGGTAAGCTCTACCCCATGTCACTTGGCAGGCACGAGTCGGCAGCCGACCTCGCCTTGCGCCGCAACGCCTATCACGAGCTTAATCGGGGGGTTAAAGCAGTATCTGCACACCTATGGAACGACTTGGGGAACCGAAGTGAAGAAGAATGTCGTTTTGGCGAAGCTGCGGGGGTATGCGTCTGCCATCCATATGCTCGTTGACCAGCAAGAGGTTAACACAGAAATCTACCACAATATCCACGATGTCATCCTAACCGAGCTCGCTCCACACATGCGCAAGTACGCACAGCTACGCAAGAGGGTTTTGGGACTTGAGAAAATGCTGTACTGCGACATCGAAGCCCCGCTTGACCCGAGCTTTAACCCTGAAACCAGCTACGAAGAGGCGTGCGAGCTGCTGTTAGCTAGTCTTAAGGTGCTTGGGCCGGAGTACGCACAAATTATGGAAGATGGCCTAAGCAACCGCTGGGTGGACCGGGCAGATAATTTGGGTAAGCGCACTGGCGCCTTCTGCAACTCGGTCTATGGGGTACATCCTTACATCAGCATGTCCTGGGGCAACCGCATGCGTAACGCCCTGACGCTAGCGCACGAACTCGGCCACGCTGGGCAGGGCGTGCTAGCGCAGAGGTATCAGCGCCTAGCCAACACTCGCCCCACGTTGTTCTTTATTGAAGCTCCTTCTACTATCAACGAGCTCTTGGTAGCCGACCACATACTGGCGAACAGCAAGAGCAAAGAAATGCGTCGCTGGCTGATAATGCAACTTCTCATGACGTACCACCACAATTTTGTACGCCATTTAATTGAAGGTGAGTTGCAACGCCGCACCTATGCTTTGGCAGAGCAAGGGCAACCCATTACCGCGACGGTACTCAACAAGGTGCAGGGCGAAATCCTTGAAGAGTTCTGGGGCGGCGAAGTAGTGATTGACGAAGGAGCAAAAATGGTCTGGATGCGCCAAGCTCACTACTATCGCGGGCTGTATCCCTATACCTATGCTGCTGGCCTGACCGTAGGTACGGCGGTGGCGAGGGCGATTCAACATGAGGGCTCCCCGGTCGCTACGCGCTGGATAGAGGTACTTAAAGCGGGCGGCACCCTCAAACCGCTAGAGCTCGCCAAGCTCGCGGGCGTAGATATGACCAGCAAAAAGCCCATCCAAGATGCCGTAGCCTACGTCGGCTGGCTTGTCGACGAAGTGGTAAAGAGCTTCTGAAGCATTGGGAAGCATTAGGGACGGAGCCTTTTGCTTCACGCATCGTCTTCCTCTTCTTCCTCCGCCGCCGCCTCGATCGCTCCTGCCCCAAGCAGTGCCGGGTCCCCCGATGAGCCAGGCAGCTCTTGCACGTCTTTTAGCTTGCGCGCAATCACCCGCGTCCTTTGCGATGCTTGGTCAATGGTGTTGCTCGCTTCCTGCAGCTTTTTCTTGGTTTTGTCTAGGGCCAAGCCAAATTTGCCGAACTCTGTCTTTACCTCTTCTAGCAGCCGCTGCACGGCGTTAGAGCGCTTTTCGATGGCTAGCGTTCTAAAGCCCATGCGCAGGCTGTTCAGAAACGCGCCCACAGTGGTAGGCCCACACACCACCACGTGGTAGTCTCGCATCAGATACTCAAAGAGTCCGGTGATGCGCAGCACTTCGACATGGAGCCCCTCAAAAGGCAAGAACATAATCGCAAAGTCTGTTGTGTGCGGTGGCACGATGTATTTGTCACGGATATCCTTGGCGCACTTCTTGATACTCATTTCCAGCTGCTTGGCGTGGGCTGCTACTTGGTCAGAGTCAGCTTGCTCGTAGGCCTCGAGCAGTCGCTGGTAGTCCTCAATAGGGAACTTAGAGTCGATAGGCAACCAAACCACATCTTCGTCTTTGCCTGGCATTTTGACCGCGAATTCAACCCTGTTATCGGAGCTAGGCTTAACGGCCACATTCTTTTCGTACTGCTCGGGGGTCAGGATTTCTTCCAGAATGCCACCAAGCTGAACCTCGCCAAGAACGCCGCGCACCTTCACATTGCCTAAGGCCTTCTTTAGGTCTCCAACCCCTGTGGCCAGAGTCTGCATTTCGCCTAAGCCGCGATGCACTTCCTCAAGCCTCGCGCTGACAAGCGCGAAAGACTCCCCTAGGCGCTTCTCTAGCGCGTCGTGCAGTTTTTCTTCCACTGTGTTGCGGATTTTCTCAAGCTTAGTCTCGTTGTCGCTTTGCATCGTCTGCAGTCGCTTTTCTAGGGTGTCGCGCATCTGGGTTAACTTATCTTCTGTTGCACGCACAAGTTTTTCTATCTGCTCATTTAGGGCGTCGAACTTCTGCTTTTGGATGTCGTTAAACTCCCGCACATTAGAACGGAAGCTATCTTCGAATGTCTTTAGGGTTTTCGCCAGTTCTTCGCGGTTCTGTAGCGCATCCTTATCGAGCTGACTTTGTAGAGTCGTCAGTTTGTCTTCCATAGCTTTGCGCATGCTGTCGAGCTTAAGCTCATTGCTTTGCGTTAGGCTGCCTAGCTGCCGCGCCTGCACATTAGTCATCTCCGCAAGTTGCTTAAGCAGAGAATCACTAGACTCTTTTAGCCCCTTGGCAAGTTCTTCGCGGCTCTGCCGCAAGTTTTCGCTTACTTCTGTGCGGCTCCGCGCGAAGTCTTCCCGCAAGGAGCGCTCGGTGCCTTCGAGCTTTTTGTCCAGCAAATCAAGCTTCGCCACCAGTTCCGCGCGACCCCTGTCGGTGTTGATTCTACCTAGCAGCAGCATCACCATGATTAACGTGACGACGGAAACAAGCGCAATTACGCTTTGCAGAATCGTTTCCAATGCAGCCTCTCCTTCGTGAAGCAAAAGGCTCCGTCCCTTTTGCTTTCCCTTTTGCTTCTTTTGCTTCGTTATACCATGCCAACCGGCAGCACCCATACTCTGTCGGTCAACGGCAGCCGCTCCTTAGCTAGGCAAATAATCGCGCCGGGGCCAACCCGCTTGCTTGGGTTGTTATCCAAGCAACGGAAGGCCTTGACCATGGACCTTGTCGGGTCGCTACTGGCTTTGATTTCGATAGGGTGCAGTGTATCACCGTGCTCAATCAGCAAATCGATCTCGTTCTTGTCGGTATCGCGGTAATAATAGAGCGGCGGCTTTACAACGCCGTCATTGTAATAGCTCTTAAGAACTTCGGTGAACACAAAGGTCTCGAAGATGCTCCCCCACATCGCGCCATTCACCAATTGTTCCGGCGTGTTCCACCCAAGTAGCCAGCAGGCAAGACCCGTGTCTAGAAAGTAGAGTTTCGGCGTCTTAACTAAGCGCTTAGTTAGGTTGTTATAATACGGCTCAAGCAGACATACAAGTCCGCTAGACTCCAGCGCCGACAGCCACGCGCGCATCGTTTTGACATCCTTACCGCAAATCTCCGCCATGGTAGTCAGGTTAAGCGTTGTCCCGGTAAGAGAGGCGGCAGCTTTGACAAACTTGATAAAGGCTGATTCATCCTGAACGTTAAGCACATCCCTGATGTCCTTTTCGATGTATGTTTGTAGATACGAACTGTGAAAATCAGCCCATGCATAGTGCTCGCTTTGCGTCGCATGCAGTTCCGGAAATCCGCCCTTGTGAATGAGCGATACTATGTCTCCGTAATCGAAATTAGCGCCGTTGCCCACCGCCTCCATGTGCTGAGTTGTCGGCATAAAAGGCAGTCGATATGTCAGGCTTGCCAACTCACGCATGGACATACCCAAGAGCTTAATGACTCCCGCGCGCCCCGCCAAACTGTCGCTGACGTGCTTCATAAGCCTAAGACTCTGTGAACCAGTGAGGTAAAACTGCCCTTTGGACGCGTCCTCATCCACGATATCTTTAATGAAGTCGAAGAGCTCTGCCGCCTTCTGTATTTCGTCAACGATAATGGGCGGCTTGTAGGTATCGAAAAACAGTGATGGGTTAGCACGAGCGCTGTCGCGCACCAACGGTCGGTTCAGGGCAATGTAGTTGATTCCGCGATAAACTTCCCTAAGCATAGTCGACTTGCCGACCTGACGGGCTCCAGTCAGTACCACCACAGGCTTACGTTCAGCAATACGAGTAACTACCGGCTCAATATGCCGTCTAATGTACATATCCACCCTCCTTTCTCGTAATTTATGGAATGCAACTCCATAATATACGACCAAGCAGCGCAAAGCAAGGTGCAGAAGCAAGTTCCGCTCGTCGTCGGCGACTGGCAAGTGAGTTCCTTCTCTATGTAGGGGAGTATGAACAGTTTGACTGTTGACCAACTTGACCAACATGACTATACTAAGGGTGAGAACACACTGTCCTAGCAAGCGGAGGTGCGGACATGTCGTCACAACCTTACCCAGTATCCCAAGCCAAAGCGCGATTTTCCGAGTTCGTGCGCGAGGCAAGTTTAGGCTTTGAAGTTGTATCCACCAACAAGCATGGTTCGGGAAGTCTGGTTTCGTTGGTAAGGACAGATATCCTCACTGCCGCGCTTGACGCCCTTACCTTGACCCTGACCGAAACCACCGATGATGAGCTAGGTGTCATCACCATAGCAGTAGCTGACATTCCGATCTACGGCGAGGGAGTGAGCCGCGAGGCGGCGGTACATAGCCTGCTAGACGCCGCCATCGACTATACAACCGTGTATCGCGAACGCATTGAACTCTTTAGTCACACCGACTCGCCCCGCACCCAAGCGCTAATGATTAAACTGCTGCGCTGCGAGGGCGATCGAGTTGCATTACGAAAGGCTTTGGGTCTTTAGCGCATGCCCATTCGCTTTACGCAGGGGGATATCGCGCGTCTCTTGCGCTACCTTAACATGCAACCCGCCCGCAAAGGCAGCAACACTTATCTCGGAGTTAGTCGCGACGGTGTTTTGCGCCGCTGCTACTTCCACTACCATTTCGACAGCACGCCAGTCGCCACAGGGACTGCCGCCGCCATTGCCTCGCAACTCGGCTTTGCCGATGTCGAAACGAT
>QLUS01000095.1 GCA_018725535.1 Bacillota bacterium | reverse complement strand
GGGTTACAGGGGCAAGCGAGTGGCTCTACAGAGTGGCGAGCCTACCTGCAGTGTAACGGCGGCAGCGCTTATCTCTATGTGCGGGATGGCGACGCTGTGGCGCACGAGCAGGCGATAGCGGCACTAAAAGAAGCGTGCGCTACGGGTCAGTGGGGAATTGAGCGCGTGTTTACAGGCGAGTGCCTAGCCACGCTTCGCGTCGGGAGCGGCATAGCTGCCGCTGTCGAGGCTAAGACAGGGGTTACTTTCGAGGAAGCGTTTGACGAGCCGGCGCAAATAGAAATCGCCCCTGCAGTAGGGAAGTTCGCTAACCACGGCTATTCGCTCGACAAACCAGATTACACCTGCGTGTTTATTGTCGCAGGGCCTGCGGTTGCCCGGCAGGGTGATCTGGGGCCTCTACATATGGTGGACATTGCTCCAACGATGGCCAAAGTGCTGGGCATTCCCTTCCCCGGCTGTGACGGCACAGCAATAGCTGGCGTAGGCGCTTCTGCTCAAGTGGTGGTGGGTAAGCATGGAAGTTAAGCCCAACGGATTTCGCACCCTAGTAGGCGCATCGCTGGCCATCTTTTTTCATGGGTCCCTAGTGTTTGGTCTGCCCGGGTTGATGTCGCCGGTGTGGGGCAAGGAGTTAGGCATAAGTTCCGGCGCTCTCAGCTTGGTGATGTTTTTTCTCCTCGCCGCGCTTGGGACCTTTATGTTCTGCGTGGGCAAGTGGACCGCACGATACGGCGCAAAAAGACTCATCATGGTGGGCACGCTGCTGGCTGCGGCAGCGGCGGCAATGACGGCCATAGTAGACAATGTGTGGATGATTTACGCGTGGGCCTTTTTGATTGGGGCCGCCAGTTGTTTTGTTTATTCCCCCGGCATCAATGTGGTGCAGCAGTGGTTCCCGCACATCAAGGGCACAGTGTCCGGCATTGTCAATATGATTTTCGGCATTGCCGCCGCCCTGATGGTGCCCCTTTACCGCTTGTGGCTCGATAACTACGGTGTAGAAGCTATGGCGTTAGCCGCGGCCTCCCTGACACTGGTGCTTGGCCTCATCGGCTCGCAACTGATCGTCTTGCCACAGCCCGTAACTTCGCCGCAGGGCAGCAAGGACGAGGCGACAAGTCCAGTGCGTGCGGAAGCGCGTGCGCTCACTCCCGCCGCAGCCGTGCGCACACAAAGTTTTTGGCTGCTGTGGGTGGTATGGGCGTTGATGGGTGCGGCAGGCATCACCATGGTAACCCAATCCGTGCGCTTTGGCTTGCACCTAGGCTTTGGATTCGCGGCTGCCTCCGGCATCCTAGCGAGCTTCAATTTAACTAATGGGCTTAGCCGCCTCGCCTCCGGCGTCGTGTCGGATAAGCTGGGACGCAAACAAACCTTAGCCCTTAGCTTTATTCTGGCCGGGGCTGCCTACTTTGTTCTGCCGCATACCAGCTCACTCGGCATCATTATGCTGCTCGCCGCCGCCGTGGGCTTTGGCTACGGGACACTCTTTGCCTGCTCCGCCCCGCTTATCGCCGAGTGCTTTGGCTTAAAGCACTTTGGCGTTATCTTCGGTTTAGTGTTTACTTCTTTTGGTTTTGTTTCAGGTCTGGTGGGCCCCGTGGCGACCGGTATAATTCTGGATTTTACCGGCAACAGCTATGGCGCCGCGTTCGCCTTTCTCGGCGCGCTGTGTGTGGTGTCGGCAGGGCTGGTGCTGGGGGTCCCCGACGCTAACGACACATAGCTCCTGCTTGTGTTTCTTGTCTGCCTGTGGTACAGTCAGCCTAGACAACTGCATAGTCAAACTAGGGGTGCCGGAGTGGCCGGCTGAGAGTGAGACCCGTTAAGTCTCTGACCCTTAACCTGATCTGGGTAATGCCAGCGTAGGGAAGTGTGCGCGACTTATTCAGCACAGCCTACGGGCTGTGCTGTTGATTTTGTTTTCAGGAGGGTATTTATGCACACCAAAAAACTCGTTCTCGCGGCGCTCCTTGTATCCATCGGCGTAGCCACAGCAAATCTAGTGGTCTTTCCCTTAGAGGTAGCGCGTATCTTCCCGGTGCAACATGCCATTAACGTCGTGGCTGGCGTATTGCTCGGCCCGTGGTGGGCCGTGGGGGTGGCGTTTGGCACTTCGCTCTTGCGCAATATCTTGGGCACAGGCTCGCCACTAGCTTTCCCGGGCAGTATGATTGGCGCGTTTTTAGCCGGCGCGGTTTACGCTAGGACTCGCTGTGGCCTTAAGGCCGTAGCCGGGGAAGTCGTGGGCACCGGCATCTTGGGGGCGCTCGTGGCATTTCCCATAGCTAGGTTCCTACTCGGCCGGGATGTAGCGGCATTCGTTTTTGTGGTGCCGTTCTTAGCTAGCAGCACTGCCGGCGCGGTGCTGGGATATCTCTTAATCGCGCGTCTTTCCGAGACATGGCGCAAAAAAATAACAGGGGAGTGATGGAATATGCGCACGGCTCTTACTATCGCTGGCTCTGATTCTAGCGGCGGGGCAGGTATACAGGCGGATTTAAAGACCTTCAGTGCGCTCGGCGTCTACGGGATGAGCGTCATCACCGCCGTAACCGCGCAAAACACGTGTGGAGTTAGCGCCGTGCAGGATATTTCCCCGGCAATAATCTCGGCACAAATCGAGGCCGTTTTTAGCGATATCCCTGTCCACGCCGTGAAGATTGGCATGGTCTCCAAGGTCGAAACGATTGAGACCATCGCGGCTTCGCTCGGGCGATTCGCCCCTCGTTTTGTGGTGCTCGACCCGGTAATGGTCGCTAAGAGCGGGCACGCGCTGATTGAGCCTGCGGCCATTGCGGCATTGCGAACCAGGCTCTTTCCGCTAGCCCTTCTTATTACGCCAAATATTCCCGAGGCCGAAACTTTGCTGGGGGAGAAAATTGCGGACGTCGCGGCCATGGAACGAGCGGCCCGCGCACTGTATGCCTGCGGACCTCGCGCTGTTTTGGTTAAGGGCGGGCATTTGGATGGAGAAGCAGTCGATGTGCTGTTCGATGGTCATGAGTGCCGGCATTTTACCGCGCCTCGCCTCGCGGCTCGGCATACGCATGGCACGGGATGTACGCTTAGCGCCGCCATCGCTGCTTTGCTAGCGCGTGGCTATCTATTGACCGAGGCTGTAGAGCGTGCCAAAACCTATATCAGTGGGGCTATCGCTCATGCCTTTCCGCTAGGCGCAGGCGTAGGACCCGTTCACCACTTTTATGATCTCTATCGAAAGGCAGGTCTAGACGATGCAGATATACGATAACGCTTTGGCACAGAACGTTGCCCGGCTGCTTGACGAAATACGTGCGGCGCGGCCTCTCGTGCACCAGATCACCAATTATGTTTCGGTTAACGACTGCGCGAACGTCGTGTTAGCGATAGGCGGCGCACCGGTGATGGCGGACGATTGCGACGAAGTCGAAGACATGGTCGCGATCGCCGCAGCGCTGGTCCTAAACATCGGCACGCTTAACAGCCGCACGGTCGAGGCTATGTTCTTGGCGGGGCGGCAGGCTAATCGGCTAGGCAAACCAGTAATTTTAGACCCCGTGGGTGTTGGGGCGACGAGACTGCGCACTGAGACGGCCCGCGCACTGCTCCGCGAGATTAAGTTCTCCGTAGTGCGCGGCAATATCTCGGAGATTAGCGCGCTCGCGGGGAATGCTGGCACCACGCGTGGCGTTGACGCCAGCGGAGCAGAGGCCGATCCGGCCCAGGTGGCAGCCGAGCTAGCCCAGATGACCGGTTCGGTCGTGGTTGTAACCGGCGCCGTTGACGCCATTGCGCACGGCGGAGGCGTCTTGCGTGTCGCAAACGGACACCCCATGCTCGCCCGCATTACAGGCACAGGCTGCATGGCTACGGTGCTAATTGGCGCGTTTTGCGCTGTCACCGACGACTATAGCTTAGCCGCGGCAGGCGGATTGGTATGCCTCGGCCTAGCTGGTGAGCGCGCGGCAGCTAAACATCAGGGGATTGGGTCGTTTCGCGCGGGGCTGCTAGACGAGGTTTCACTCCTTTGCGGGAGAGATGTAGCGGAGCACGGGCGTGTCCATGTGGAATAAAGCCGCCACCGATTATAGTCTCTACCTGATTGCCGATTACGGCATCGCAGGCGTCGAGTTGCTCCAGCTCGTACAGGAAGCGCTGGCAGGCGGCGTCAGCATAGTTCAACTGCGAGCCAAAGAGCTAAACGCGCGCGAGTTTTGCGCGTTGGGCAAAGAGATGCTTGCGCTCACGACTTCCTGCCACGTGCCGCTCATTATTAATGACAGAGTGGATATAGCGCAGGCTTTAGGTGCCGCAGGCGTGCATCTTGGGCAAGACGACTTGCCGGCGGATATGGCTAGGAAGATATTAGGACAACACTGTATTGTAGGTGTCTCCGCTAGAACACGCGCAGAAGCTAGGCTGGCGGCGCAGCAGGGAGCAGACTATGTGGGCGTGGGGGCTGTGTTTCCTACTGCCACGAAAGCCGACGCGACACATACCGGGCTCACAGTCCTTGCCAAAATTGTCGGCGACCTCTCTATCCCCGTCTTAGCGATCGGAGGCATTGACGCAAGCAATGCCGCGACCATACTAGACCACGGGGCGGACGGACTGTGTGTGGCGTCGGCGATTCTTAAAGCCGCTTCGCCGCGTCTGGCGGCCGCAGAAATTCGCAATCTAGTTCTTAACAGGAGGTAGGGACATGACTCAATTAGAAGCAGCACGTCGCGGCGTCGTCACTCTCGCCATCGAGGCAGCGGCTGCATGCGAAAAGATGTGCCCGGAGGAGCTCCGGGCTTTAGTCGCCAGTGGCGAGGCGGTACTGCCTTGGAACAAGCTCCGCAGTGACCGTACTGCGCTAGCGGTCGGCAAGGGACTGACCACAAAAGTGAACGCTAACCTCGGCACATCGCAAGCGTACCCTGAACTGGCACCCGAACTAGAGAAACTAGCTGTCGCACTTAAGGCCGGTGCCCATTCCATAATGGACCTTAGTACCGGCGGTGACATCGACGGCATGCGCCGCAGAATACTGGCGGACTGTCCGGTAATGGTCGGCACCGTGCCTATTTATCAGGTGTTGGTGGATGCCACGCAGCAGGGGAAGAACGTCACCCGGATTTCAGCGGACGATATCTTTGCTGGCATAGAAAAGCATTGCCGGGATGGCGCGGACTTTATCACCGTTCACTGCGGCGTAACACGAGAAGTATTGGCAGCGCTAGGCATGCGGCCCCGCGTAATGGGCATTGTTTCGCGTGGCGGGTCGTTTATGGCGGCGTGGATGCGCCACCACGGGCTAGAGAACCCACTCTACGAGCAATATGACAGGCTGCTCGCTATCGCCAAGGAGTATGACGTGACGCTTAGCCTAGGCGATGGGCTACGTCCGGGTTGCCTCGCAGATGCTACTGACGTCGCGCAGTTAACAGAGCTGATGGTGCTAGGGCGGCTTGTCACGCGGGCGCGGGAGGCTAACGTGCAAGTAATGGTCGAGGGACCGGGGCATGTGCCGTTAAACCAAGTGGTGCCGAATATGCAGTTGGCAAAGACCATTTGCCACGGTGCGCCGCTCTATGTGCTAGGCCCGCTGGTTACCGACGTTTCCCCGGGCTATGACCACATTACGGCGGCCATCGGCGGAGCCCTAGCCGCAGCTAATGGCGCGGACTTTCTCTGCTATGTGACGCCTGCCGAGCACTTGGGCCTGCCTGCCGCCGAGGACGTGCACCAAGGCGTTATCGCCGCACGGATTGCCGCCCACGCTGCCGATATCGCGAAAGGCATCCAAGGCGCAGACGACTGGGATCTTAAAATGTCCCGCGCCCGCAAAGCACTCGCTTGGGACAAGCAAATCGACCTAGCACTTGACCCCGTTCGCGCTAAGAGCCTGCGCTCCGCCCGCAACGCCTCCACCGAAGAATGCTGCAGCATGTGCGGCCAGTTCTGCGCCTACAAAGACGAAGCA
>QLUS01000094.1 GCA_018725535.1 Bacillota bacterium | reverse complement strand
AACGGCCCGATCCTGCCCGAACTGGTTCACATCCGCAGATAAGTCAACTCAACAAAGAAGCGGGGTGCCACTGTGACAGTGGTGCCCCGTTTTTCGCTGCGCCGGACAGCCATTGATTATTGCTCGCAACCCCATCTGCACCCTTGCTGCATTAATCTCAGTCCAACTACTAATCCTACGAATTGGTCTGCGCCGGATGTGGCTCCGTACCGTGCCATGGCTGAAACGCTAGGTGAATCCGCTAAGGACTTCCCCTGCAGCATGCAGGACAACACGTCCTCCGCAACAGCAGTCAGTTGCCCTTTGCTGGCGTAGTAAAGCATTTCTCGACTCAGTTCAGTAGTGAGCCCGTGGCTCTCCTCGTAGATGCCTAAGCGTAACCTATCCAAAGCAGGACTCAACTGCTGTCCGGCCGCACTAACAGCAAACATACTTGCTACTACTCCCGCTAGCAGGCCATCCCCAGCGGGGGTTAACCCGGGGCCAAGACCTATCAGGCGTCTGGCTGAGGGCAGCATAGCCTCATTTCGGCGTAGGGCGTCAGCCAGCAACCCAAGCTGCTGCCACACTAAGCGGAGCAATGGCTCCGCATGGGCCGATGTGACGTCAGAGCTAGGCAAAGAGGTTCGCAGGAACGGAAGCAAAGCTCCGAGTCCTATAGACCCCAGCGTATAGGAGGCTTCGTCGACACACGCGGGCAAATGTGCGGCCCAGTCCTTAGAGGTGCTGAGAGGAATGGCTTTCCAATCCGTCGGTACGTAAGTGGAAGCTCCCAGTAGGTCAATCTTCAGCGAGCCGATGCATAAGACTTGTCTTTCTGCGGTAACCAAAGAGCCAAGGCGAACATGGTCGCAGAAGGCAGCGTCGGCACAAGGAAATGAGGTCGTGATGTTAGCAGGATGTTGCGGCACGCACCCGCAAGAACAAGCCACAATGCGCCCGGCGGGAGTCGCTAGGTTAACTGTCCTGCGAAACACGCTGTGCACTTTGGCACCGCACAGGGAATTGACGTCGATTAACTCTCGTACTGCCGACCCAAGCGACAGCGTATGCAGTTTCAAGCCTCTCACCTCGTTTACTTAGAATGTTTCTTCGTTGGCTAGAAATTACCTGCGTCAGCAGGAATTTGACGCCGAATCCGAAATATATGGTCTACGATGAATTCGGAGCCCGCGACAGAAGGGAGACCAGGTGTCGGTGAAAGTCTTAGGAATTAGCGGCTCCTTGCGCACAGACAGCAATTCAGAGTGGTTTCTCAGTAAGACCCTCGAGTTCATTGAACAAGAAGGGCTAGAAACTGAACTGCTCAGCCTCCGAGGAAAGACCGTGCTGCCATGCTGTGGCTGCTACGGTTGCGCGGATGCCAAGGAATGCGTGCAAAAGGGGGACAACTTCGCCGAGCTGTTTGACAAAATGCATGCTGCCGACGGAATTTTGGTGTCATCACCCGTCTACTTTGCTTCCGCCGTCCCGCAACTGATGTGCCTATTAGAGCGCGCAGGGTTTGCTGGGAGAATGTCCGGAAAGTTTTTCTCAGGCAAGGTGGGCGCACCCATTACTGTGGCCAGAAGAGCAGGGCACACCTTCGCCTTTGCGCAACTCCTTCTCTGGTATTTCATCAATGACATGGTCATTCCCGGCTCGATCTACTGGAATGTAGGCGTGGCCGGGGCGAAGGGTGCTAGGGATGCGAACCAGGACGCCGAGGGGCTCTCCATCTTGGAACATTTCGCCAAGAACATGGCTCATGTGATGAAGAAGCTCAGGGCCGAGAACGATGCCTAGGCTCTTCACTGCTATCGAATTTGAGCCCCACATCAAAGAGAGATTCGCGCGGATACAATCGGACTTGAAGAAACACTGCATGTTCGGTAACTTCACCCAGACCGAGAACTTTCACTTGACGCTTGTTTTCCTAGGTGAACTATCTGCGGCCCTCATCCCATCGATAACGCAGGCCATGGACGAGGCTGTCCGAGGTCAAACGCCCTTGGTCCTGACAGCCGACAAGTTTGGGGCGTTTAATCGGGATGGCAAGGAAATCGTCTGGGTGGGACTAAGTGGAGAATTGCAACACCTCCACCGACTCCATTCCCGCCTTGAGAACAGCCTGGTGAGCTTAGGCCTGATAAAGCAAAAACAGACCTACAGCCCACACATTACGCTGGGGCGAGAGGTCGTGGTGAAAGTCCCCTTATCCGACATAAAGCTTGGCGCCCTACTCCCATTTACGTTCGAAGTGCGTGAAATAGCGCTTATGGAAAGTAGACGAGAGGGTGGTCGACTCGTTTATAGAAATATCAGTTCAGCATAGGGAGGCCTTTACATGAACAAAGAGAAACTTGCTAAGGAGCTCAAAGACCGCCTTAGCCGCATCGAGGGGCAGGCGAGGGGAGTGCAGCGCATGATCGATGAACAGGCCGACTGCGAGAAAGTCCTGATTCAGCTAGCGGCCATGAAGGCGGCGGTTGATCAGGTCGGCCTGAAAGTGCTGGGCTGCTATATGGCCGAGGCCGTGAAAACACAGATGCAGGGCGGCGGCGAGGCAGATGACGCAATTGAAAATGCGATCAGGCTCTTGGGGAAACTTTAGAAAAACAGGGGGACCATCCTTTTGTTTATGCCGCGAGAGCTTGACAGGTGCTGATTGCTGTTCTACTATGCAGGTAGTAGTCTCTACTACTAAGGAGGAATAATTTGTGGACGAGAAAACGCTTAAGAACTTAAAAGAAGCTTTCGCCGGGGAATCCCAAGCTAATCGCAAGTACCTCGCTTTCGCGCTGAGGGCTGAAGCAGAAGGGCACAAGAATGCCGCGCGGATGTTTCGCGCCGCCGCAGAAGCCGAGACCCTGCACGCGCACGCGCATCTTAAAGCCATGGGCGGAATCGGGTCAACTCGTGACAATCTCAAAGAGGGTATCAAGGGTGAAACAGAGGAATACGTGAGCATGTATCCTCCCATGCTGGCGCAAGCTGAGGCGGTAGGGGAGAAGGAGGCAGCGCGGTCTTTTAGGCTTGCTATGCAGGCCGAGAAAGTTCATGTCGTAGCAGGCAGTCGGCGAGACGGCCATCCGCATAGTCAGAATAGGCAAGCCTTAGAGTCTGCTTATGTGCCGTGCTGCTAGACGACAGCTTAAGATCACAAAGGGCATGCCTATTGCCCGCACTGCAGATGAAACTGGGAGTCAACCCTATGCCCGCAAAACAAAGCTATCTCGCAAAATCACGAGATAGCTCTTTGTGTTAAAGAGATGGTGGGCGCAGCAGGGCTCGAACCTGCGACCTCTTGCGTGTGAAGCAAGCGCTCATCCCGACTGAGCTATGCGCCCTTAGAGCGATAATATCAGGAAAAGCAGCAAGAGGCAATGCCTACTCGACCCAAACCACTATGCTGCTAAGCCCCGGGTCGCGTCGCGGTACAGCGGACGGTTGCTGATTTCGCCCCGACGGAGCCCATGCGGCAGCTTCAAGCACCTTCATCGCCAGCGCCTTCGGTACCCTGTCAGCAGTGTACTGACGTACGCTTCGTCTTCCCCTGATTATGTCGTAAACATCCATTTTACATCCCTCACTCGCTTAATGCCGCTTCGGCACCCAGGTAGCCGCTCTCAAAAGCCTGCAAATTTAGCTCAAGTGCCTTAGCAGGCACGATACGGCGGATAGCCTCCAGCCACTGGCTCTTCTCGATCTGCATCTTCTGCGCCAGCGCACCCAGCAGGACAACATTGACCGCCTTAATGCTACCGACCTCGCGCGCAAGCTGCAAGGCGTCGATCACCACGACTTCCTCGGCACCGGCCTGCAGCGTCTCCAGTATCTCCGGCGGATAGGGTGCCTGCCCGGTAATCACCGTCATGGGGTCGATGCGCTGGTCGTTAACCACAATGGAGCCGCCCTCGCGCAAGAAGTGTGCCCACCGTAGCGCTTCAAGTTTCTCAAAGGCGACAATAAAGTCGGCCTCGCCTTCTTCCACTAGCGGGCTGTTCACCTTTTCCCCCATGCGCACGTGCGTGACCACACTGCCGCCGCGCTGCGCCATGCCGTGCACCTCAGACATCTTGACATCCAGCCCTTGCATCATGGCAACCTCAGCGAGAATCTTGCTGGCGAGGATGGTGCCCTGGCCACCCACACCCACTAAGAGGATGCTTTGTGTCCGCATTACCGTGCCTCCCTTAAAAAAGCGTTAAACTTACAGACCTGCGCGCAGACCCCGCAACCGACACACAACGCGGCGTTTACCGTACTTTTTTTGTTGGCGTGGCTGATGGCTGGGCAGCCAATGCGCATACACATCTTGCAGCCCACACACTTTTCGTGGTCAATATAGAGAAGGGGTTCATCCAGCTTTACAATCAGCACACACGGCCGTTTAGCAATGATTACGCTCGGCTCCCGCGCCGCGACCTCGCGCTTAATCAGTGTCTTAAGCCCCTCCATATCAAAGGGGTCAATAACAAAGGTGCGCTTAACGCCCACGGCCTTGCACAGCGCCTCGATGTCTAAAGCTGCCGTAGGTTCACGGCGCAGAGTCTTGCCCGTGCCGGGGTGCTCTTGATGGCCGGTCATGGCAGTGGTGCTGTTATCTAGAATCAGCACTGTGGAAGTGCCGCAGTTATACACGATGTCAATCAAACCCGTGATACCGCTGTGGACAAAAGTAGAGTCCCCAATGACCGCTACTGTTTTCTCTGCTAACTCGGGATGCGCTTTCTCAAAACCTAGCGCCATCGGCAACGATGCCCCCATGCAGATGCAGGTGTCCATTGCGTCTAGCGGCGGCAAAGCACCTAATGTATAGCAGCCTATATCCCCAGTGACAAAGAGCTTTAGCTGGTTTAGCAGGAAAAACACCGGGCGATGCGGACAGCCGGGGCAGAGTACAGGCGGACGCACGGGAACGTTGGCCGCGCGCGTCCCCGCAAAGACATCAGACCCATTCATCGCACGGGCAATTGCCCTCACGGACAGCTCACCAACGATAGGCAAGATGTCCTTGCCCACCACCGGCAGCCCTAATGCCTTCACATGCTCTTCGAGGTACGGCTCGTTCTCTTCACTGACATAAAGCGTTTCGACTTCTGCCGCAAATTCCCTAATCAGCTTATCCGGCAGCGGCCAAGTGAACCCCAGCTTAAGAATAGAAGCCTGCGGTAACGCCTCGCGCACGTACTGATAGGCTATACCCGAGGTAATAACACCCATCCGCTTGTCGCCCCATTCAATGCGGTTGACAGGCGTATTTTCACTGTACTCCTTAAGGCGGGCGAATCTCTCTTCAAGCTGTATCCTTTTTTGGCGCGCAAAGGCTGGCATCATTACATATTTCTTAATATCTTTAGCATAGGGCTTTACCGTCCTTGGCTCGGGGTCGTTCAGCTCTACAATCGTCTTAGAGTGTGAAATGCGCGTAGTGACGCGCAGCAACACTGGTACGTCAAACTGCTCGCTGATGCTTAACCCAAGCCCGACATAGTCCTTGGCTTCTTGGCTGTCGCTTGGCTCTAGCATCGGGGTCTTAGCGAACTTTGCGTAATTGCGGTTGTCTTGCTCGTTTTGCGAGCTGTGCATACCGGGGTCATCCGCCGAAACCAGTACCAGACCCCCGTTTACTCCCGCGTAGACAAAGGTAAACAGCGGGTCAGCCGCCACGTTGACGCCCACGTGCTTCATCGCCACCAAAGTGCGTGCCCCGGCAATGGACGACCCCACCGCCACCTCCATGGCGACCTTCTCGTTAGGCGACCATTGCGCTTTAATCTCGCTGTAACAGCCGACATTCTCAAGTATCTCTGTACTGGGCGTCCCCGGATAAGCTGCCGCCACCGTGACGCCGTACTCATATGCGCCGCGGGCGATAGCCTCATTGCCTGTAAGCAGTGCTTTCATTACTGACCTCCTGCTGTTAGTTCCACATGTTATTTTACCACAGGCGGTCGCTTTTCGCTTTCTTGAAGTGAGTGGTAT
>QLUS01000093.1 GCA_018725535.1 Bacillota bacterium | reverse complement strand
GGGGGCTTTCCGCTTTCCGCCGTAAGCCGTAAGCCGTACGCTGTACGCCCCTCCCGTGCGCAACACACCGCTTCGCCGCATACGATAAGGCAAGGGGGTGGGGCGGGTGCTCTGGGTGTTCGTCTTTACGCTGGCAGCGAGCCTCTTCGCGTTTGTCGCGGCAAGACAAAGCCGCATAATCGAGCCGCACGCGCTAGGACTAGACTTTGGGGATTCGCCCGAGCTAGTGGAGTATACGCTGCGCGCCGTCGCCAATAGTGCACTATCTCCGCTCACAGTACCTAGGCTAAAGAAAACAATGGTAGCTAAGTGCAGGAACTCTCGCCCACCTGTCAAATATAGCGGGTGAGGTGAACGGCTTGCTGCTGATTAAGGGCACAATTGAACGCGTAGTCTTTTACAACCAGGCTAATCACTACAGTGTACTCCGCTTTAGGCTGCGCGATAACCAGATTATTGCCGTCGTAGGGCTGATCCCCAACCCAGCGGCAGGGAAAGAGCTAGAACTAACGGGGGAGTACACCTCACACCCGCAGTACGGCAAGCAGTTTTTGGTCGCATCGCACATCGAGCGAGCACCGCTAGAAGTGGTTGGCATAGAAAAATACTTAGGCTCAGGGCTCTTAAAAGGCGTCGGCCCCGGTACGGCGCGACGGCTGGTTGCCCATTTTGGTGCCGACACGCTAAAGGTGTTAGAGTATTCGCCTGAGCGACTCCTAGAAGTGCCCGGCATTGGCGAAGCCAAACGCGCCATGCTCCTTAAGGGTTTCTCAGGCCAGCGGGAAGTGCAAAAGGCCATGGTCTTTCTGCAGGGGCACGGCATTACCCCGGCCTTCGCCAGTAGAATCTACCGCGAGTACGGCGCAGACACAGAGGCGGCCATCCGCAAAAACCCCTATCGCCTCGCGGACGACGTCTTTGGCATTGGCTTTCGCACGGCGGACAAGCTTGCGCGTGAACTTGGCTTCCTGCCGGAAGAGCCGCGGCGCTTAGCGGCGGGCATTCGCTGGTGCTTGCGCGAGGCAGAAAACAGCGGACACTGCTACCTGCCCTTAAACGTGCTAGAGCAGCAGGCCAGCGAGGTGCTAGAGGTGCGCCCTGAGCTAATCGCTCCCGTGGTTGAAAACCTAGTGCAAAGCAAACACCTCGTGCGCGCCGTGCAGGGGGACGAGACCCGCATCTACCGTACTCCCGTCTACGCCGCCGAAGTCGCCGTCGCCACTAAACTGCGCGATCTCAGCCGCCTACCAGTGCCCTTCTTAAGCGAAAGCCTCGAGTTGACGCTGCAAGCGTTCACGGCGCGGCACGGCATTGCTCTAGTCGAAGCGCAGCGTGAAGCCATCGCCACCGCGCTGAAACACGGGGTTACGGTAATTACGGGTGGCCCGGGCACGGGCAAGACCACGCTAGTTAAAGCGCTCCTTCATATCTGCGACGCGAGGCAATGGACGGTGTACTTAGCCGCACCCACCGGCCGCGCCGCTAAGCGCCTCGGGGAAGCAACCGGACGTGAGGCCAAGACAGTGCATCGCCTGCTGGAGTACACTCCGCAGGCGGAGCAGTCGCACTTTCAGCGCAACGAAGAAAATCCACTTCGCTGTGACCTGTTAGTGCTGGACGAATCCTCGATGATGGACCTGTCGCTTATGTATCACTTGCTTAAGGCCGTCCCCTTAGGTTGCCGTTTGGTACTGGTGGGCGATGTCGATCAACTGCCGCCCGTCGGCGTAGGCAATGTCTTGCGCGATATCATTAACACAGGGCTGATGCCGCTCGTACGGCTGGAGGTCATCTTTCGCCAGGCCAAGGAAAGCCTAATTATAGCTAACGCTCATCGCATCAATCGCGGGGAGTTCCCCTACCTAGCTACAAACAGGCGCGATTTTTTGTTTTTGGCTCAGGATGACCCCGAAAAAGTCGTAGCCCAAGTCCTAGAGATTGTACAGCAGCGCCTGCCCAAATTGCATCGCTTGCACCCCATTTTAGACATCCAAGTGTTAACCCCGATGCGCCGCACAATTACCGGTGTGGACAACCTGAATCTCCTTTTGCAGCAGGCGCTCAACCCGCCCTCGCCCGGTAAAGCCGAAGTGCAGACGGCCAGCGGCATTTTTCGCTTAGGCGATAAAGTAATGCAAATCCGCAACAACTACACGCGTTTAGTTTATAATGGAGATGTAGGCAGTATTGTTGCTATCGATGGGGACGACGGCGAGATTACCGTAGCCTATCCCGAACGCTCCGTCGCCTATGAACTGACAGAGCTTTCCGAGCTTACTCTCGCCTATGCCTCGACGGTACATAAGAGCCAAGGGAGTGAGTACCGTGCGGTGGTGCTACCCTTTACCACCCAGCACTACGTAATGTTGCAGCGCAACCTGCTCTACACCGCCATCACCCGCGCGCGCGACTTAGTGGTGATTGTCGGCAGCAAAAAAGCGCTGGCCATTGCCGTGAAGAACGCCAAGGTAGAGCAGCGCTACACCGGCCTAGCAACCTTGCTCGCGCAGGGGTGGTTGCTCTAATGAAGTGGCTGCTGGAGCTGCTTCTCCCGCCGCGCCTGCGGTGCGCCATTTGCGGTGAGCAGAGCGAAGTTAACGTCTGTGCCCCCTGTAAAGCAGATATGGCGGCCTTTCAGCACTTGCGCACCACCGGTCGCCTCGGGTATTCTAGCAGTGCCAAGACCATTGCACTCCTGCCGTATAACGGACGCGTGCGAAAGGTCATTCATCGCCTTAAATTTTCTAACAGCCCGTCTATCGCGCGCGCTCTAGCGCAAGCCTTTGCCGAAGCCGAGGTGTTGCCCTTCGCCGCTGTCGACCTAGTCACGGCAGTGCCCATGCATAGGGCAAGATACCTAGAGAGAGGCTACAATCAAGCAGAGCTGTTGGCCAGAGAACTGGCTACACTGCAGAAACTGCCGTTTAGGCAGGTGCTAACGCGTACTCGCGCTACCCCGCCGCAGAACACTTTAGGGCGTGTCGCGCGCGCAAGGAACGTGGCCGGTGCCTTCGCGGCGCGTGAAGATTTAACGGGACGCCGTATCTTGCTCGTGGATGATGTCTACACTACGGGGAACACAGTCTCAGCCTGCGCAGAGGCCCTGTATCAGGCCAAGGCGCAAGATGTAGTTATCGCAGTAGTAGCGATGTCCTTAGCGCCGGGGCAAGTTTAGGTTTAGAGGTCTTACTGGAATCAAAGTACATGTGGGAGGTTACAGACATGAAGCAACAAGGGAAAGTAAAGTGGTTTAGTCAGCAAAAGGGATTTGGTTTCATTACGACCAGTACGGGGCAGGACGTGTTCGTTCATTTCTCCGCCATCACGGGCGAAGGCTTTAAGTCGCTCGAAGACGGCCAAGACGTAGAATTCGAGGTCGTGGATGGGCCGCGCGGCCCCCAAGCAGCTAACGTCGCCAAGAAATAAAGGATTCTTCATCCAGAGCAGCGAATACATCTAGACAAAGCAATATGAAGTGTGGGGAGGCGCACACTTCGCAAGCTTTAGAAGGAGGAGTTAAGCGTATGCAGGTAAGCGTCAGAGGGAAGAATGTCGAAGTCACTGATGCACTACGCGACTACGTCTTCAAGAAACTAAAGAAGCTTGACCGGTACTTTGACGGGGCGGGCGAGACCCACACAACACTCAGTCTAGAGAAAGACCAGCACCGCGTAGAGGTCACGATTGGATTTAACGGGTTGTTGTTGCGCGGCGAAGAACAAAGCCCGGACATGTATGCTTCTATCGACCTCGTGGTGGAGAAACTCGAGAAGCAGGTCGACAAGTACCGCACCAAAATTGCCCGCCGCATTCGCACCGCAGCCACTCCACTTCCGGTTGTCGAAGAAGTCTCGGAAGCACCGAAGGTAGTGCGCAACAAGCGTTTCCCCATGAAGCCCATGCATGTCGACGAGGCCATACTGCAGATGAGCCTGCTCGGGCACGAGTTCTTCGTCTTCACTAACGCCGAAAGCGAGCTCGTTAATGTCGTTTATCGCCGCCGCGACGGCAACTTCGGGCTAATTGAGCCACAGGTATAGAGCGGATGCTCGACGTTCTACTGGTAAAGCTTAACTACGCGCCCGTGCTCTCGGTTGACCGCGAGTTTGACCTCGGCACGGCCTACCTTGCCGCCGCGTTGCGGCGGCAAGGCTATGCGGTAGAGATGATTGACGCCTCGCTCGAAGCGCTTTCTTTTAGCCAAACTGTAGCGCGTATCCTAAACCAGCCTGCGAAAATCCTTGGTCTAAGCGTTTGGCTCCACCGCTTGGTGGGCGCGAGCGAGCGCATGGTCGCGGAGCTGAGGTGCGCGGGTGTCACTAGCCATATCACCGTCGGGAGTCACTCCCCGACGTTTCTTTATACCGAGCTCTTGCAACAAAACCCGGGGCTAGATTCCGTGGTGTGCGGCGAGGGAGAATGGACGCTGCTTGAACTTACGGAGCGCGTCTGTCAAGGCAAGCCGTGGAACGACGTTGCCGGGCTGGCGGTAAGGGGAAACGGCAAGGTAAGCCTCAAGGTGCGCCCCGCCGTGTGTGAGCTAGACGACCTGCCGCCGCCCGCGCTCGATTACCTGCCGCACATCAAAGAGCGCGGGCAATTTATGTCCATACTGACGAGCCGCGGCTGCTACGGCAGGTGTACATTTTGTAGCACCAGTCCCTTCTACCGCGCCGGTGGAGGCAAGCCGTGGCGCGCACATAGCCCGGAGCGCGTCTTAAGCGAGATTGCCGCGCTTAACGCGCAAGGCATCCACCACTTTGGCTGGCGCGACGATAATTTTATCGGCCCGGGACGGGCAGGGCGGGAGCGCGCGCGGCGCATCGGGGAGCTAATCTTAGAAGCAAAACTCGAGATCTCATTCTATATTGCCTGTCGCGTGGATGACGTAGACCGCGAGCTTTTTTCTCTGCTTAAAGCGGCTGGCCTCAAGCGAGTGTTCTTAGGCGTAGAGTCGCTCTCCGAGCGGCGGCTGGCGGCCTTTAATAAGCTTGTGACGGTGGAGGACAATATAACCGCCATGCAAGTGCTAGGCGAACTACAGATACCCTACACCCTAGGCTACATAATGCTTTCGCCTGACACCACTTGGGCGGAGTACCGCGAGAGCAGCACGCGCCTAGCAGAGGTGCAGCGCACCGTGCCCGGTGCGGCCGATGCTTTGCAGGACGCCTATAGCGCGGTGGAAATCCTGCCGGGCACGGGCATAGCCGAGGAACTGCGCGGCACCAAGCGGCTCCAGGGCGACCACCGCGCCTACGGCTATCGGTTCAAGGACCCGCGCGTGAGGTTGCTGCACGGAGCGGTTTCCGCTTTGCGTGCGCTGACGCGGCCGTTAGCACGCTGGGTAGCCGAGGCAGTACGCAAGGAGCGCAGGCGGGAAATGAGGGGTGAAGAGTGACATCGCGCATCGCGGCGGTAATCTTTGAAGGGGGAGCACCGCGCCACGCTATAGTGCGGGAACTAAGCCGCGTGCGCCACGCCGTGGTCTTGGACACTATCCAGAAACTACGCGGAGTCCCGATAGTTGACGAGATAATTCTCTGTACAAATTACCCGGCGTTAGCTCACGCCGCCGCTTTGCTTGGGGCGACCGTGGCCGCAGACGCAGCCCCGTTTCACTTTGGTCGGGCACTGCAACAAATAGTGCGCCTAACTAAGTGCGACGGGGTAATTTACCTTGGCGGCGCAGCGGCACCTCTGCTCTCGCGGGCTGAGTTTAGTGAGCTCGCCGAGGGTCTGCGCACCCGCGCCCCCGTGGTGATTACCAACAATCCGCAGTCGGCGGATATCGTGGCTTTTGCCCCTGCGGCTGCCCTCTTAGCCGTCACCCCGCCGGAGAACGACAATACGCTGGCTACGCTGCTAAAACAAGGCGGTCTGACGCGCGAGTTTATGCCGCACTCCGTGGGCGTACACTTTGACCTCGACACCCCAGCGGACGCCTTGGTGCTCTCCCTCTCCTTGCACACAGGCGAGAGGACACAAGCGGCGTTAAAGGAGCTCGCTTGGGACAGCACCCGCTTGCAGCAAGCGCTTGCCCGCATGCGCGCTACTCACTGCGAATGCGCTCTAATCGGCCGCATTAACCCGACGGTGATGGCCTATATCAACCGGCATACATTCATACGCCTGCGGGTTTTCTCGGAGGAGCGCGGCATGAAAGCGCTCGACCGCGAAGCG
>QLUS01000092.1 GCA_018725535.1 Bacillota bacterium | reverse complement strand
TTGCAGATGGAGGAGAAAGCATGCGAAGAACTGACATACCCCTGTGGAAAGACGTAACCGACGCCGAGTGGAACGACTGGCATTGGCAAGTACGCAACCGCATTCAGGACTTAGACACACTCTCACAGGTAGTCACCCTGACGCCTGACGAAAGTGAGGCCGTTTCCGCAACGCTTGGCACTTTGCGCATGGCCATAACCCCATACTATGCCTCCCTTATTGACCCTGATAACCCCTGCTGTCCCGTGCGCCGCCAGGCCATCCCCACCGAGCGCGAGCTCGTGCGCGCCCCAGAAGATATGGCCGACCCGCTACATGAAGACAGCGATTCCCCTGTTCCCGGCCTAACCCACCGTTATCCCGACCGCGTGCTGTTCCTCGTTACCGACCAGTGCGCTATGTACTGCCGCCACTGCACGCGTCGCCGTTTCGCCGGGCAACACGACCAACCGGCTACCCTCACGCAAATTGACGGCGCGATCGAATACATCGCTAACACCCCAGTCGTGCGCGACGTCCTTATTTCCGGCGGCGACGCCTTAGCGCTGTCTGACGACCGCCTCGAGTACATCATGAAGCGCCTCCGCGCTATCCCGCACGTGGAAATTATCCGCTTGGGCACCCGCATCCCCGTCGTTATGCCCATGCGCGTTACCGACGAGCTTTGCGCCATGCTCAAGCACTATCACCCCATTTGGCTGAACACGCACTTTAACCACCCCGCCGAGATTACGCCCGAAGCGCAGGCCGCCTGCGCCCGCCTAGCCGACGCTGGTATACCGCTTGGCAATCAATCCGTGCTCCTCCGCGGCGTAAATGACTGCCCGCACGTGATGAAGCAACTCGTGCACGCCCTAGTTAAGATGCGCGTGCGCCCCTATTACATCTACCAGTGCGACCTTTCGCAAGGCATTTCGCATATGCGTACCTCTGTCGCCCGCGGCATTGAAATTATCGAGAGTCTGCGCGGACACACCTCAGGCTATGCCGTGCCCACCTTTGTCGTGGACGCGCCGGGCGGCGGCGGCAAAATACCCGTCATGCCGCAGTACCTAATCTCTATGTCCGAGCGTAAAGTCATTTTGCGCAATTTCGAGGGCATTATCTCCGCCTACACCGAGCCTGACGACAGAGTGAGCAGCTGCACCGACTGCAAACTCTGCCGAGCGCAGGACGGTTTGGGGCTAACTAAACTCTTTACCAGCGATAAAGTCTCCATTGAGCCGGCAGGCCTGCACCAAGAGCGCAAGCGCTTTCGCCGCAACAAATAGCCATGCGGCTCCTTGAACGCATCCAACAGAGCGGGTGCAGGTCGGTCTCCGTTGTGGGTTTAGCCAAAAATGCCGGCAAAACGGTGGCCGTAAACAGCATCATCCGGCAGTGCGCCGATGCGGGCGTTACGCTCGGCCTATCTTCCATTGGGTATGACGGCGAGAAAATCGACGTACTGAGCCGCCTAGCCAAACCACGCATTGCCGTGCGCGAGGGCACTGTTCTCGCCACCGCCACGGCCACCCTCACCCGCGCCGCCGCAGGCCTCGAAATCCTGGCAGCAACCAATTACATTACCGCACTTGGCGAAGTAATGCTGGTGAGGGCACGCGAAAGCGGTAATGTAGAGGTGGCGGGGCCCGATAGCTTAGCTGAAATGCGCCACTGCATCGCCGCTATGCAGGGACTAGGCTGCCAACTCGTGATTGTAGATGGCGCGCTCGACCGCGTAGGTTCCGCCGCCCCCACGACTACCGACGGCACGGTGATTGCCACCGGGGCCGTGGCTGGCAGCAACATGCGGCGCATCCTTATCCGCAGCATGCATGTGAAGGCGATTTTCTCGCTGCCGGAAGTAAGCGACCCAGCCCTACGGCAAGCGGCAAGCGCGGCTGTTCAGGCCGGGCAGCTTGTGGTTGTAGACAGCGAGGGCATGCGGGAACTGCCCTTTACCTCGGCCTTAGGACATGCGGCCGCCGTGATCAGCTACCTTTCGCCCATCCAGCCATTCTCTGTTGTTATCCCAGGTGCCATCACCGATTCCCTGCTCGGCGAGCTCCTGTACCATTCTCGCCGCGTGAAGCAGGTTCGCCTCGTCTCCCCTGACCCCACCCACGTGTTCGTCAGCCCCGAAATCTGGCAGAGGTTTCTGCATCTTGGCGGCTCTGTGGAGGTGCTAAAGCGCATTCGCATCCTCGCCGTTACCGTCAACCCCACTGCCCCTACCGGAAAATCCTACACCCCCAGCGAATTCGCACTAGAGCTCGCCCGCGCCCTCGCCCCCTTGCCAGTATATGATCTATTTTTGAGCGAAATGGAAGTGCCCTTGTAGGAGGTGTGTTATGTCTGACGCAAGCCGCATGCTTGGCATCGATTACTTTCTCGCTAGTCTCGCGCCCGCCTCTCCCTATGGGCAGGCACAGGCAAAGGCCTTGCGCCCTTTTAAGCCGGGCCAAGAAAGCGCCCTCAGAGAAGAGCTTGCCTCGCTTGAGCACGCTTTGTCCCTACTTTCAACGCACCCGGACGAGCTAGCAAAAATCCGTCATTATTTAACCGAGCTCCCCGACTGGCGTGAGCCATTGCACGAAGTCCTTGCCGGCGGCGTTCTTTCTGACGTCGAGCTGTTTTCCCTAAAGCAGAACCTCTATTTTTTCGCCCGCATCAAGGAGATTCTAACCACACTCTCACCGCTGCTGCCAGCAAAGTACGAGCCGCCGGATTTTTATGCATTGCTCGCTCTCCTTGACCCAGACAAGACCGGCTCCCCGTCCTTTTATCTCTCTGATAGCTTTTCGGTGCGCCTCGCGGAATATCGCGCTAAAATCCGCGAACAGCAGCGCGCGGCCAGCCGCCTCAGCGAGAGCCAGAAAGAGCGGGCAGCGAGTCTTGTCGGATTGTCGTTTAACCCTGCGGGAGAGCTGGCCGCACCGCGCCACGACAGAAGCCTGCAGAGTCGCATTGAGGCAACCGCCCTGTTTATCCTAAGCCGCGAAACCTACACCGAGCGCTATTACCAACTAAAGCCCACATCACAAGAACTCACTCTAGCTCAAGAACTTGACCGCTTGCTTAAATACGAGCAAGAGGAAGAAGAAAAAGTGAGACACAAGCTCAGCTTAGCCGTAAAGCAAGAAGGAGAGCGTCTACGCCAGGCGATTGCGAGCCTAGGCCGTTTAGACCTGCTGCTCAGTAAAGCTTTGCTCGCGCGGGACTGGCGCTGTGTGCGGCCGGAACTAGTCGGGCGAGATGAACCCGCGGAATTTGTTATGGGTGCCGCCCGTCACCCCGAGATAGAAGCAAGCCTAAGCAAACAGAACAAAGCCTTTACCCCGATCAGCATTAGCCTGCGAGCTGGTGTGGCGATAGTGACCGGCGCCAATATGGGCGGCAAGACAGTCACCCTGCGCACGGTAGGCATCCTCGCCTCCCTTGTCGCTTACGGCATGTTTGTCCCTGCAAGCCATTGCCGCACTGGCCTCTTTCTGCACATCTCCATTTTAACCGGCGAGTATCGCGCTTTTGTCACCGGGCTTAGCCGCTTTGGGCATGAAATTGCCGCGCTCTGCGCCGCGCTGCCGGAAGTAGAAACGCGTTCGCTACTGCTTGTGGACGAGCTTGCGTCCTCCACTAACCCTGCTGAAGGAAGCGCCCTCGCGCAGGCCGTAGCCGAGCACTTGTCGCAGTCCCCGAGCATTTGCCTGCTTACTACCCATTACGACCGCCTAGCCTACCTGCGCGGCGTTGCCCACTGGCAAGTTGTGGGCCTAAGCAATGTGCCAAGCCAGGAATTAGCCGAAGCCCTAGCGGACGACCCTGCGGCGAGTAGGCGTGACCTCGCGGAACTTATGGATTATACCCTTACCCCTACGGAACCCACCCGCCATTTGCCGCGGGAGGCGTTGCGCGTAGCTTCCCACCTCGGCCTGCCCGAGAGCATCCTCGTGCGCGCGGCCAAGCTTTTACGCCGCTAAGCGGCGATCTACAGGGCAGAAAGGAGCATCCATATGCCGAAGTTAAGTTTAGACGAGGCCAAAGTCACGCGCGCCCGCGCTGCGGCGGCGCGCATCAGCGCTGACATCCACAGCTTCATCGCCGCACACACTACTACGGCCGTAGAGCGTACCGTAGCTCGCCTCTTTGGCATTGACGGCGTAGACGGCGACGGCGTGCCGCTCGCTAACCTCGTGGTCGAAGACATTACGCGGGGCGGCATGCTCTCGCGCGGTGCCGCGCTGGCACTCGGCAATGCCTGCGCCTCGCTTGCGCAGACACCGCGTGAAGTCGCCGAGCAGTTAGCGACAGGGCGCATCTCACTTGCTAAGCTCCCCTTTAGACCGGACGCAGCCAGAGCCTTAGCGGACACCTACGCCGACCAAGCCCTCCGTCGCATTGCCGCGCGCCGCAAGGAGCGCGAGCAGCTCCTAGCAACACTCGGCGAAGGAGAGCGCCCTCATCTATATGTTATTGTGGCTACCGGCAACATTTACGAAGATGTCACCCAAGCCCGCGCTGCGGCTAGGGCTGGTGCCGATATTGTCGCTGTTATCCGCACCACCGGGCAGAGCCTGCTTGACTACGTACCCTACGGCGCTACTACCGAAGGGTTTGGTGGCACCTACGCCACGCAAGAAAACTTTCGCATTATGCGCCGCGCCCTCGACGAAGTGGGCGAAAAGCTCAAGCGTTACATCCGCCTCGTCAACTACGCCTCCGGCCTGTGTATGCCGGAAATCGCCGCCATGGGCGCGCTCGAACGCTTAGACATGATGCTTAACGACGCCCTTTACGGCATTTTATTCCGCGACATTAACATGCAGCGCACGCTCATCGACCAGTATTTCTCCCGCATTATTAACGGGTACGCCGGAATAATAATCAACACGGGTGAGGATAACTATCTCACCACCGCCGACGCCGTGGAAGCGGCGCATACCGTGCTGGCCTCGCAATTTATTAACGAGCAGCTTGCGCGCCTCTCGGGTCTCCCCGATGAGCAAATTGGTCTCGGCCACGCCTTTGAGATTGACCCAGACAAAGAGGGCTCCATGCTGCTTGAACTGGCACAGGCGCAAATGGCGCGCCAAGTCTTCCCGCGCGCGCCCCTAAAGTATATGCCGCCGACCAAACATATGACCGGCAACATCTTTAAAGGGCACAGCATGAACGCCATGTTTAACCTCACTTCGGTGCTTACGGGACAGGGGATTCATCTGCTTGGCATGCTGACCGAGGCCATCCATACGCCGTTTCTGCAGGACCGCTACCTCGCCTTAGAGAACGCCAAGTACGTTATGGGCGCGGCTCGCGCGCTTGCTGACGAAATCACCTTTGTTCCGGGCGGCAAGGCCGAACAACGCGCTGACGAGGTGCTGACCAAAGCGCTCGCCTTGCTCGAGCGGGTAGAGCAGATAGGCCTAATGGAAGCTATAGAGCAGGGCATTTTTGCCGATGTAAAGCGGAGCCGATTCGGCGGCAAGGGGCTTGACGGCGTGGCCAAGCAAGCGCCGGATTACTACAACCCCTTTGTCGTGCCTATGTTAGCGCAGCAGTACGTCGGTGGAGGTGAGCAGTAATGGAGATTCGCCCCTACGGCGACACCCTTAATGACGGTGCCATGCAGCTTTCCTTTACTTTGCCCGTCCCCCCCTGTCCCGAAGCCAAGGAGGCCGCCAAACAGATTGTTCACCGCATAGGTTTTGAGGCAGTAAGCGTGGTGCATATGGGCGACTTAGGCGAGGGCTTTAGCTTCTTTGTGGTCTACGCCAAAACACCCGTGTCCATCGACTTCTCCGCCATCTCTGTGCCGAAAGTCGACGCCAAGCAGATGGGCTTTTACGCCGTCAACGAATTCATCCGCCAAGAGATTGGTCGCAAAGTCGTGGTCATTGGTGCTTGCACTGGCACCGACGCCCACACCGTCGGGCTTGACGCCATTATGAATATGAAGGGTTACGCGGGTGAGTACGGGCTGGAGCGGTATCCCGAGATGGTTGCCGTCAACCTCGGCAGCCAGGTGCCCAACGAAACACTTATTGCCCGGGCAATAGAGCTAAATGCCGACTGCCTGCTTGTCTCGCAAGTCGTGACACAAAAGGACGTCCATATCCCTAACCTCACCCAACTCGTAGAATTACTCGAGGCCGAGGGCCTGCGCGACCGTTTAGTCCTCGTTTGCGGCGGGCCGCGCATCTCCCACGAACTGGCGATCGAGCTCGGCTTTGACGCCGGCTTCGGCCCCGG
>QLUS01000091.1 GCA_018725535.1 Bacillota bacterium | reverse complement strand
TAAATACTACAGCACGAACTCATGTGTGTCAATGTCAAAAATTCGGCGCGGCACTTTCAAAGCGCCCGAAGTCTTTGCGGAATGTGAGTGTCACTTGTCCTACGGGACCGTTCCTGTGTTTGCCAAGGATTACTTCGATGGGACCGGAACCTTCGACGGCACCGGGCGGCAAGTCGTGCTTTTGGTAGTCCTCGCGGTAGAGGAACATGACGAGATCGGCTGCTTGCTCAATTTCGCCGGACTCGCGTAAATCCGCGAGGTTTGGGCGGCGGTCGCTACGCTGCTCGGATGCACGGCTAAGTTGGGCTAGCGCCATCACCGGCACTTCGAGTTCACGCGCTAGTGCCTTAATCGTGCGAGTTATCTCCGCTACTTCCTGCTGCCTGTTCTCAAAACGCTGCGGATACCGCAAGAGCTGCAGGTAATCCACTACAATAAGGCCGATGTTTTCGTTAAGTTTGAGCCGCCGCGCTTTGCTGCGCATTTCCATTACGGAGAGCGCGGGGGTGTCGTCAATGAAGATCTTGGCTTCGTTGAGTTCACGAAACCCCTCGGCAATGCGCACCCAGTCTTTGTCTCCCAATGTGCCGCTCCGCACCGCCTCAGAGCGTACTTGGCTTTCGCTGCATAACATGCGGATGGCCAATTGCTCTTTAGGCATTTCTAAGCTGAAGAACGCAACGGGAACAGCGTGTCGCAGCGAGGCATGGAGGGATATATTAAGGGCGAGTGCCGTCTTACCCACGGACGGGCGGGCGGCTAGGATGACGAGGTCACCGCGCTGGAAACCGTGCGTGAGGCGGTCGAGGTCTTTGTAGCCGGAGGGCACGCCATTTACTGCTCCACCCGGAGATCTGTTGACGTTGATTTGATCGTACACGTCATGGAGGATGCTCACTAGCGGGGTGAAGTCGCGCGAATCCCGCTGCTGCGCGAGCTTAAAAATGCGCTGCTCAGCCGAATCTAGTAGTGCTGTAGTCTCACCGGATCCACCGAGAGCCGAAGCGGCTATTTCGTTGCCGACAGTGATAAGCTGACGCAGGAGGTATTTTTCGTGGATAATTTTGGCGTACGTCGGCGCGTTACTCACAACCGGCGTCGCCTCTAAGAGCGCCGTAAGATAGCTGATGCCGCCGCAATCCTCAAGCTTGCCAGCTCTGTTTAGCTTGTCCGCTATTGTGATTAGGTCCAAGGGGACATTCTGCATGTAAAGGTCGAGCATGACTTGAAAGATGATGCGGTGCGTTTCGCGGTAAAAGTACAGCGGCTGAAGAGTAACCGCGAGGGAGATAATCGAATCTGGGTCAAGGAGAATAGCGCCTAAAACCGATTGCTCTGCTTCTAAGTGATGGGGCGGGGTTTTTGGCTCAACCATAAGTTACTCCGGAACCACGTCAAGTGTAAGTTTCGCGCTAATCTCCTGATAAACCTTAACCTCAACGCTGTATCTACCCGCAACCTTGATGGCTTCTTTAAGCTCAAGGCGGCGCTTGTCAATCTGGATGCCGCGCGATGCTAAGCTTGCAGCAATGTCGGCAGAGGTTACGGAGCCAAAAAGGCGCCCGCCGTCGCCTACCCTAGCGGCTATGCGAAGCTCCGTAGCCGCCAGCTTCGCGGCTAGCTCCTGGGCTTCTCTAATCTCGCGGGCTCTTTTGCGGTCCTGCGCCTGCTTCTCCTGTGTCAGCGCCTTTGTTGCGCCCTCTGTGGCTAGGACTGCGAGTCCGCGGGGCAGGAGGTAGTTACGTGCGTAGCCCTCACTTACTTCTACCGTCTGACCCTTCTTGCCAAGCTCCTTGATGTCTTTAGATAAAATAACTTTCACGCCAAATCCTCCCCCGTCACTTGATGCGCCGTGCCGCGAAATGCTCGCCTAGGGTGGAGAGATCGTTGTACCACTCCTCAAGCTCATGCCTCTCGGTAGCGTTATGCAGCGCCTTGCGCTCAACTGCCGCTTCGAGCTTTGAAAAACTGATGCCAAGGCGTCTGCCAAGCAGATAGCAGGACATGATCACTCCAGCTAGAGCCGAAGAAACGGCTTCATCTCGTCCTTTGGGCAACTGCCGAAAGACTTGTGCTACACCGCTCACAAGCTCCGTTTTGAGCCACTCAATCATGCGAATACTGCGCCCTATCTCGAGGTCACGTCCTGATTCCTGCATCGGCAAACACCTCACATAAACTGTTATTTCTCTAGAGCCCGATGTTTTCCTTCCGAGCAATTGGCGGGAAAAGCAATTTGCCAGAGGAACAGAGCAATTTACCCATAACAAAGGGGCTTGCCCCAAATATTTGGGGCGCCCCGTCATGGACCGGAAAGTTTGCTTAACGGCTAGTTACTCAATCGTGTAGGGGAGAAGCGCAATGTTGCGGGCGCGTTTAACGGCCTCGGTCATTAAGCGTTGGTGCTTGGCGCAGTTGCCGGATATCCGCCGCGGCAAAATCTTGCCACGCTCGGTAATAAAGCGGCGTAGCTTGTCGATTTCCTTGTACTCGATGGCTACGGCCTTATCTACGCAGAAATTACACACGCGCTTTTTGGGCTTACGGGTGCGTTTGCGCAAGAAAAATTCCTCCTTCTCAAGAGCTAAAACGGCAGGTCTTCGTCGTCAAGGTTTACTTCTTTGGCTGTCTCATCGTACCCTGGAGGCCTATCGCCCTGTGAGCCTCCCTCGCGGTTTGGAGAATCGAGGAAGCGCACTTGCTCCGCCACGACCTCAGTGTAGCTGCGCTTTTGTCCGTCTTTTTCGTATGAGCGCACACTGAGTCTGCCCACAACAGCTACCAGTCGCCCCTTCTTGAGGTACTGGGCGCAGGTTTCAGCTTGCTTCTCCCATGCCGCAATATTGATGAAGTCCGCTCCGCCGTTCTTGCCCCCCCTATCTACGGCCAGCCCAAAAGTGGCGACGGCTGTGCCGGTGTTCGGGGTAAAGCGGAGTTCGGGATCACGCGTAAGCCTGCCAATAAGTATAACTTTGTTTAACATTCTTATCGCCTCCAGAAACTATTCGTCTAGGCGAAACACTACGTAGCGAACGACATCTTCGGAAATACGAAATTGCCGCTCTAGCTCTTTAGCCGCAGCGGGCTCTCCAGTGAAGTTGACTAAGAAGTAATACCCTTCGCGCTGCTTGTTCGCCTCGTAGGCAAGACGGCGCTTGCCCCATTCGGCGAGCTTGTCAATCTGCCCACCATTGTTAGTGATGGCTCCGGTAAAGCGCTCAACCTTCTCTGGCAGCTGTTCTTTAGTCAGCCCGATATTCAGGATGAACATAGTTTCGTACTTGCGCATTAGCTGCACCTCCTCCCCTTGGACATAAGGCTCCATGTCAATGCATGGAGCAGGGTTGCAAGAACAATTTATTATAGCAGGGGTACAGGCTGCAAGCAAGCAAAATGAGCTTTGAACCGTCAGCCGCCGGGCAAAGGCAATCGTGAATCGTGAACTACGGAGTGGCTATCCGCTTTCCGCTTCTATTGAGTGCGAAGTGCGGCTTCTGACAAGCGGACGGCGGAAGGCGGAAGGCGACTCCTGAAGCAAAAGGCTCCGTCCCTACTGCTTCAGGATTTTTTTGATGTCTTTTTCGAGTTTGACGCGGGGGAGCATCACGCTGTGGCCGCACTTTAGGCACTTGATGCGAAAGTCCATGCCCGTGCGCAGCACCTCCCATTCTACGCCTCCACAGGGATGCTCTTTTTTTAGCTGTAGTACATCGCCTATAAATAGCTTCATTGGCACGGGTAGTCCTCCTTGTACATTGCGGCAGATAGTCTTGTAGCGGGCCGAGCATCTCGCACTCCTCCTATCCAAACGGCAAGTAGGAGTCCCCAGCCCTATCCGGCATGCGGTAGGCTTCCGAAATAGGGATTTGTGCGCCTGCCAGCAACTTCTCTATCCGCGCAAAGTCTTTCCCGCGCACAGCCAAACAGAGGCCGCAGCTTAGGGTAAGCTCACGCGGGGGGGGCAGCAGTTCATGCCACACCCGCTGCTCCAGCAGTACACTCTCTGCGGCGAGCGCATGGTGGGTCGTGGCAAAAATTAGTACGATCTGCACATGCACACTCCTATGGGTCAGAGCCGATAAATGTTTAGATATGCAGTATGGAAAGCAACACATCCGCCAGTCGCGAGTGCCGGAGATGCTCAACCAACAAGGGTGGAAGCAAGCCGGTCACAACGAGTGGCGCGACTATGGCTACCAGTATAGCACAAACCACAATGCTCTGCGCTAGCCCGAGCTATGGACGGGGGCAGCGCCTTAACCACGTGGATGCTTGTCAGGTTAAGCAGCCATCGCACCACCATAAACAGCACGACAAAGCACGCCAAGTTAAGGACAGCCTTAGCCACGACGCGGCGCGCGGCTAGAGTCATTACCTGTACGTCGGCACTAATATCGCTGAGCCACGCCTCGCGGATGGCTTGGGTTACTGCCTCTGGCAGGTCCGCTTCCCGCAGCCACAGTAGTCCGCGCGCAACCTCTGTACCCGGCCCGGCGGGCAGGGAAATCACGCCATCTACGAAACTTCCCATTCGCGCCGGGAGGCTGGTTGTCCCAAGCAGGTAGGCCGCGTGCTGGTGTAGTAGCAGTGCCACTATAAACGCCACGATGTTTTTTGTTAATCCTAGCTGACGATGATTCAGAGATGCTTGGACGGACTTTAGGATAAGGAGCGCCATGACCCCCGCGAGCGTTAGGTCGATGAGGCTCACCCTATTCAGTCCCCCCTTACCTGTACCACTTGACCATCGCTCTTAATCACGAGATAGTGTACGCCGTCAAGCGTAGCCGCACGGTATGCGCCCTGCCAGTCGTGCGTCAGACTCCACCTAGACTCGCCCCCGTAACCAATTAAGGCGACGCTAGTGGTGGTACCTATGAATATGTCCCTTCCCTGAGGCGCAGTACTGAGCGCGACAAGGGGTTGACGGCTACGGTGCTCAAGTGTTATTCTGCCATTTTCGCCTAGAACTACCGCGCGGTATTCCAGCCTGAGGTTGAACACCGACCTACGCAGAACAGTGAAAATGAGGTGATCCCCAACATACCCCAAGCTTTCGACGGCACCGCCTGCGTCATGGCGCAGCGTCAGCTGCCCTTGCCGATCAAAGACATAAATGTCGTTACCGACTGTCACCGCCACGCCCTCGCCGTCGTCCCGTACGGTTAAGAGTCCCGGGCGCCCCGCGAGAGCATGCGCGAACAGCCGTTCCCCGTGGCGGCTGTAGACGGTAAGGCTGCCAGTCACGTCTTCTGCAAAGCTCAAGGACAGCAAAGCAACGGTGTTGCCGCTCGCCGACTGCTTAACGGCAAGAGGCTGCTGCTCGGATAGGCTATGCCGCCACGCAAGATGCCCGAGCGCGGAATACAGGGCGACCTCCGTGCGGAGTGCCAACGGGTCTGTTTGGGGGACTGTGAAGGCGGCAAATACTTCTCCCGTTTGGCTGATGGACAGGGCCTGCAATGCGCCGGGGGTAGTCACTGCCAAGGCGAGCTTCTGGCGGGCGTGATAAACATAAAATCTGGGCTCGCCAACTTCACCTATCACTAGGTAGCGTCCGCTAGACGCGATGAGAGCATTACCTACCGGCACCGTTTCCGCCCACTGCTCGTCCCCTAGCGCGGTGAGAAACCTAACTACGGCACGACCGCCCTCGGTGTGGACAACCCAGACACCCGTTTGAGCGTTAGCGGCAAAGAGTGGTTGCCCATGCGCCTTGGCGTCAATCAAGCTAACGACAGGTAGGTCCTCGGCAGATGGCATCTGCTGACGCGGCGGCGAGTTCGCGCCCGGACGCAAGAGAAAGATACTGCTCATGCCTAGCAAGAGAAGAAAAAACAAGATCCACAGGTATGGCTTATCTGTGCGCTTAGGCTCGTCGTCGTCCCACACCGTCAATCCCTCCGTTATGTAGATTGCAACGCTTTGCATACGGCACCTCTGCCTCCCATATACTACGGTAAAACGCCATGGGAGGGGGGTGGCCAAGTGGGCTCCTTGGGTTCCGTCTGGTCGAACCTGCGCTCTGTGGAAACTAGAGTCCATGTAGATTCACACTGCGCGCAGCAGACAATAACAAAGGCCCTGATGCACGTGGTAGAAGCCCGGAGGAGCGCGCCCACACTCGTAGTAGTCTGCATCGGCACAGATCGTTCGACGGGTGACGCCCTCGGTCCCATCATTGGAACATTGCTTAAGGACAAAAAGCCGCCCGGCTTGTGTGTTTACGGCACAC
>QLUS01000090.1 GCA_018725535.1 Bacillota bacterium | reverse complement strand
AGGTCACCAGATAGTATAACCACCGTCAATCACCAGATCATGGCCCGTCATGAAGTCTGAAGCCTCGGAAGCCAGGTAGATTATGGCTCCCTGGAGATCTTCCACTTCTCCCATTCGACTCAGCGGGGTTAATTCCATCCAAAGCGGCACAAGTTTCTTTACAGGCTCGGATTCAACCAGAGGCGTACGGGTATAGCCTGGACTAATGCAGTTTACCCGAATCCCGTAGCGAGCCCACTCGGCAGCCATGCTGCGGGTCAGGTGCACTACGCCGGCTTTCGAGGCATTGTAGGCCACCTGGTTCTGGGGCCTATTCACAATGCTAGCCGACATGGAGGCGGTGTTAATGATCTTTCCGTACCTCCGAGGGATCATCACCCTGGCCTCGGCTTGGGCACACAGGAACACACCTTTCAGATTTACATTGATAACCCTGTCCCACTCGGTCTCCATCATGTCCTCTGCGTTCGCCCAACCCCCGACACCTGCATTGTTGACCCCGATGTCCAGCTTGTCCCAGGCCTCGACGACGGTGCCCACCATCCGTCTCGCATCGGCGGCCACGGTCACGTCCGCGACTATGGCCAGGGAACGCCGCCCCAGCGCCTTGATCTCCTCGGCCACCTGCTGGGCAGTGGTGGGATTGATGTCCACGATGGCGACGTCTGCCCCAGCCTCAGCCAAAGCAAGAGCGTAGGCACGGCCGATGCCCTGCCCGCCGCCCGTCACCAGGGCTGTCCGCCCATCGAGCTTGAAGCGATCCAGTATACACATTGTGCCACCTCAGGATACATTCTATAACACTGTTGAACAACAGGTATTGCCTGACGTCGGACCCCTTATGCCAACATCGCGATGTTGACTCCAACGACATTACCTTTCCGCGAGACCTTCTGTGCCAGGAGATGCTTTAACCCCATTTTGCGATCACGAATATCAATACTAGCGAGATGATTGAGGCCACTGTTAAGGAAATCGAGCTTTCTAGAAACCGCATCCATAAAAGATGAATGGCCACAAAGATGACCACGCCGATGAAGATACGGTCAAACAGATTAGTTTCCATACGGAGGAAGCCTGGCTCCCTCTTCTTATTGGTCTTCTTAGCTTCCATAGTACTGATCCATTTCTACTCGCGCACAGCGCCGAAGGTCAGACCGGCGATGATATACCGCTGAACGAGGACCAGGAATAAGAGCGCCGGCAGCAAACTGATGATGGCCATGGCAGCCATCTCCCCCCAGTTGGTCCCCACCACAGTCACGAACTCCACCAACCCGGTGGTGATCGTACGGGCCTTCACACTGGTCAGCGTGGTGGCGAAGAGGAACTCATTCCAGGCAAAGATCCAGGCCAGGAGGGCCGTGATGGCAATGCCCGGGGCAGCCAGGGGCACGATGATCCGCCGGATGATGCCAACGGTCGAGGCGCCGTCCACACGAGCGGCGTCATCCAGGCTGGTAGGTATGCCGTCAATGATGCCCTTCAATAGCCAGATGGCGAAGGGCAGGTTGAACACGCAATACACCAGGATCAGGCCGATGTGGGTGTCATACAGTTGCAGATCCCCGATCCTGAGTACCCGGCTATACAGCAGAAACAGGGGCAACATAAAAGCTGCCGGCGGAGCCATGCGATTGGTAATGGTCCAAAAGAAGATATTTTGACCGCCCTTGACCCGGTACCTGGAAAGCGCATAGGCCGCCAACACGGCCAGGACAACGACTAATAAGGTATTGCCCGTAGCCACAATCAGGGAATTGACCACATATTGGCCGTAGACACCCTGGAAGAGGGGCCTGACGAAGTTCTCCCAGAATATGGTTGTCTGATAGAGGTTACGATTCGAGAAGAGTTCCACCCTGCTCCTGGCCGAGATCAGGAACATCCAGTAGATGGGGAACAAGGTGATAAGCGTCAGGGCAATCCAGACGATGTACAGGAATACCTGCTTCAGTCCCTTACGTCGTGCGCTCTGCTTCATGTCCCGGCCTCCCTTTTAGCCTGCGTGATAACTGTCAGCAGGAGCCAACACACCACGATGATAAAGTAGAGCAAGAGGACAGACATGGCCGATCCATAACCGTAATTGGTCATGGGGAAAACCACGCGCCAGATGTGGATGCCTACGTAGCGGGTGGCGGTGCCAGGACCGCCGCCAGTCAGCATCCAGACTTCATCAACGATGCGCAGGGCATCCATGATCCTCAGGAAGAGTGCAATGAGGATAACCGGCTTCAGCATGGGCAAGAAAATATAGCGGAATATCTGCCACTGATTAGCACCATCCACCATCGCCCCTTCGAAGGGCTCTTTGGGCAATGCGCTGAGGCCGGCCAGAAACGTTAGGGTCACGAAGGGTGTCCAGTGCCAAATGTGCATGAGAACAGTGGTGAAGAAAGCCTGCTGGGCGCTCCACCCGATGTTGTAGTCAATGCCGATCTTGTTCAGGTAAAAGGGCAGCGGGCCCAGGCCAGGGATGGTCAGGAGCCGCCAGGTAGCGCCGACGACAAGGGGAGCCACGGTCAGCGGCAGGGCGTGGATGGCTCTAAAGAAACCCCTACCTTTAAACTTTTTCATGAGAAGATGAGCCAGCAGCAGACCCAGAACCATCTGGATGCTGACGGTCCAGATTGTAAAGCGCAGCCCTCTTCCCAAAGCGGCCAGAAAGTCTTCGTCAAAGACCAGCTCGCGATAGTTATCTACCCCAGCCCAAACCAGACCGCTAACCTTGGCAAAGATCATCCAATCGTGGAAGCCGACATAGAGAACATAGATGAAAGGCAGAAGGCCGACAAGACCTAGTATGATAAGCGTGGGAGCTAGAAGCCCCCACGCCGTTTTACTTGACTTCATTGGCACACTCTCCCCGCCGGATCACTGCCCGTAGCCAAGCTTCACCAGCTCGGCGTCTACGGCCTTGGCTGCCTCGTCCAAAGCTGCCTCAGGCGTCATCTCTCCAGCGATGGCCTTCAGTATGTATGGCAAGATGACCTCGCGGATGGGAGCGTGGAAGGGGAAGGGAGGTGCGCCTTTGAACAGGTCGCCATGCTCCTTGAAGAGGGTGTAGTAGCCACCGACCTTGGGATCCATCTCTTTCACCAGGGGGTCGTCGAAGGTCGAGGTCCGCACGATGCGGGCGGTCTTCGCGGCAAAGTCGCCCTGGATCTCCTTGCGGCTGATCCACTGAATAAACAACCAGGCCGCCTCTTGGTTCTTCGAGGAGTGGGGGATGCCCATAGCACCGCCGTCGTAATAGCCAATGTAGCCCCTGCGGGCCTTGGCATCGTCAAGAACGCCCTCGTAGAGTGGTGGCAGGGCAACCCCGACCTTGCCTACCACCGCTGAGCGCGTCTCATCGGTGGCGATCCAGGCGGCGTTCTCGCCATACACCCAACCCTGAGCAGCACGGCCGCCGGCGAAGCTGGCCGCCACCTCATCCCAGGTGCTGGCCCTGGCCTCCGGAGGGGCAACCTCTAGCATCTCCACCCAGTACCGCAGGGCTTCCTTAGCCCGGTCGCTATCCAGGGCACCACCGTTGGCCGTAGTGGCCTTCCAATTCTCCATATTGATGCCCCAGTTGTAGACGCCAAAGGAGGGGAAGATGGTCTCAAACATCTCGTAGAAAGCGGCAGGATGGGAACCCGCCTGGACGGTGCTGCCCCACAGTTCCACGCCCTGCTCCTTGCCCCACAGAGTGAAGAAATCGGCGATCTGCCGATATTCCTCAAAGGTGGTCGCTGGCCGCAGGTCCCAGCCGTACTGTTCCTTGAACGCGGCCTTGATTTCGGGGTCTTCGAACAGGTCCGTGCGGTAGAGGTAGACCTTCAGGAAGGCCTCGAAGGGCAGCCCATACACGTGGCCCTCGGCATCCTTGAAGTTATCGATGAACGCGGTGAAGTCGTCCATCTCCAGTTCGGGGTACAAGAGATTCGGGTTGGCCTCCGAGAACGCGGTCAAGTCCACCAGGAAATTCTGTGCCAGATAGGCGTAGATGATGTCCTGCTCAATGTAAACAAAGTCATAGATACCGGTAGCGGCCTCCATGTCCCTGATCGCTTTGGTGTACATCTCGTCCCAGGACGTGACCTCGAACTCGACATTGATGCCGGTCTCCTTCTCGAAGGGCGCCACCAGTACTTCCAACACGTACTTCGAAGGTGGCGTGCTCTCAGAGATGCCCCTGATGGTAACGCCCTTGTAGGGAGCTGCTGCCTCTGCCCACCATGTCGGAACTTCTGCGGGAGGGGCTACCTCCTCAACGGGAGGCTCTACAGCTGGCGGTGGAGCGGGTACGCATGCTCCCAGAACTGTCGCCACCAGGACAATCAGGGTGATGGGTATTACTAATTTCCAATACGTTTTCATTTAGTTTCCTCCTTTTGATTATCCTTATCCTTACCAACATAATAGCATTTACATCTCTACCCTGATAGCTCACCTCCTTCCTCCGACGACCTCCCTAGACCTTGCTGAGCTCACTCCCTGGTTCTGTCTTTCATCTTCCCTGTGCGCATCAGAAAGTCTATCAGCTCGTCTCTTCCGGGCATGGACGGCATGGCACCATGTCTGGTCACCGAGAGAGCGCCAGCCGCATTAGCCAGCTCTACTGCCTTGGCTATCTCCATACCGCTGCCCACTGCCACACAAAAAGCACCTACAAAAGCATCACCAGCTCCCACCGTGTCCACTGCCTGAACCGAAGGCGCCGGAATCTGCCTTACCCCCTTGGCGTCCATGAGGATAGAACCCTCCTCTCCCACTGTGACCACTATGGCCTTACAACCAGTTTCCTTTACCAGACTCCTGGCCTTTGCAGAATCAAGTAAATCCTCCTTCTCCTTGCTAATGCCAAAGAGCTGCTCTGCTTCCACTTCGTTAGGAATCAGGTAATCTACCAGCCGGAGAAAATCATCTCCAATAGGATGGTAGGGGGCGCAGTTCAGCACCACCGTTCTTCCCGCATCTTTGGCAATCCGGGCAGCCGCATGGGAGGCCTCTACGGGAAGCTCTAACTGCACTGTTAGAACATCGGCATCCTCAATCACCGCTCGGGCCCTCTCCACATCCTGGACGGAGACTTTCGTGTTCGCCCGAGGTATAAAGATAATACTATTGCTGCCCTCATCATCGATGACCGGCATGCCAATACCCGTGCCCTCTTCCTGATCAATGACGACAAACTCGCCATTGACACCTTCTTCTTCCATGGCCCTCAAAAAGCTCTCTCCAAATTGGTCGTTGCCCACCCGACCTATCATGTGGGCTATGGCCCTCAACCGGGCAGCGGCTACAGCCTGATTTATTCCCTTACCTCCCAGGTATATAGCAAAGCTGGTTCCCATTAAACTCTCTCCCGCCCTCGGTCGTCGGGGGACGTGTACTACTAGATCCGTTACAAAGCTTCCGACCACTGCAACTTTACATCTCTTCAGCGCCTCCACTACTACTCCTCTCCAACCCCAATGGTACGCTCAAGCCGCCGTCACAGATCACCAAAAGATCTGTATGTCCCAGCCCTGCTAGCAATTTGGAAAAGGGACGGTTGAGTATCCCTTTTTTCCTTCGCAGGTAGCTCCTCCTTCGGTTATGTATACGTTTACATACCGCTGGTAAATATGATACAACCTGGATCTTTATGATAGATTAAGCTATTTTCTTGCACGACTCTCTCACCCTAAGCTCCGGTGATAGAAGAATTTCCTTCTGGTCGATCTTCTCCTTGTGCATCTGCCTGATTAACAGTTCCATAGCCTTTACTCCCATTTCATAAGTGGGCTGAGCTACTGTGGTAAGGGGTGGGTTGGCCAGCACAGTCCAATCCATATCATCGAACCCAATGATAGAAATATCACCGGGAATTGAAAAACCCATATCTCTTATGGCTAAAAGGGAGCCGAGGGTCATCAGGTTGTTGGCTACGAAAAGAGCGGTGGGTCGGTTTTTTAATTGGAGAAGTTCTACGGTCGATCTGTATCCTCCTTCTTTCCGAAAGTTACCCATCTTTATAAATTCTGGCCTTGCCTCTATCCCCACCTCTCTTAAGGCCGCCACATATCCCTCATACCGCTCCAGACCTGAGGTTACTTCAAAGGGACCACTTACCAAAGCCACTTCCTTGTGTCCTAGTTCCAGCAGATAGTCCACCGCCATCCTGGCCCCTCTCAGATTATCTGCTCTAACACATAGTGCCTCTGGTACACCATCTATCTTCCTATCCATAAATACCACATTGGGATGTCTCTCCAGGAGCTCTCGCAACTCATCAGCTTTTCGCAACGCTGGTGAGATTATCAACCCATCCACCATTTTCCCTCGCAGGACCTGAAGGTAGAG
>QLUS01000009.1 GCA_018725535.1 Bacillota bacterium | reverse complement strand
AGGACACTTAAATGAGATCACAACGATAAACTCGTACTGCCACCTTCTGCAGTGTTGTCGTAGCTAAATTCTATCATGTCGTGTGTAGAGATGGTATACATTGTAGCAGGATTTAGGCAATGGTTGCCGAAATGAGGTAGTAGTCCCTATACGGTCTAGAAGGAGAATGCCAGTGGAAGAGTTAACGTGCCTGTGCAGAAAGCACGGGATCAAACTCATGTACGTGTTCGGGTCGCGGGTGGGCGTAGCACTAGAAATTCTCTCCGGATACCAACCCCCAGCACTCGACCCGCTAGCAGATTTAGACATAGGGGTGGTTTTAAGTACACCCTTGCCTCAGGGGATTGAGCGGGCTAGGCTATATAGTTTGCTGTTTAACGATCTGGAAGACTTGTTTTTGCCTTTTGCCGTTGACTTAGTCTTACTGGAAGAGAATCACTCTGTGTTTCAGGCTGAAGCCGTCCGCGGCAGGTGTATTTTTGCCGCAAGCCTTGAGGCCAAGTATGAGTATGAAGAGTCGGTCTTGCGCCGTTCCGCCGATTTCCGGCCTTTCCTCGAAAGGTACTATGCAGAGCATCTGGAGGTGGTAACCCGTGCTCAACAAGCTCATCATCCAAAGTAGGCTTACCCTCATCCACGACTGCATAGAGCAGCTAATGCGCCTCGGCGCGATGCGGCGAGCTGACTTTGTGGGGAACAAGGACATAGTGGCAGCTACAGAAAGCTATCTGCGACGCTCCCTAGAGGCTATTTTTGACGTTGGCAGACATATTCTCGCCCGTAGCGGAGGGGCAGACTTAGCTACCGAATACAAAGGGATCGCTAAGGGACTGGGGGACAGAGGGGTTGTAAATCAACGGCTGGCAACTACCCTAGTAGCTATGGCGGGATACAGAAATCGCTTAGTGCATTTGTATCACCATGTACAGGACGAAGAGCTGTATGAAATTTTGCAGAGCGACCTCAGGGATATCGAGCTGTTTGTGTGCGAGATTACAGCTTACATGGAGCGAGTTGGGGGCGCTGCTATTGAATAGGAAAACAGCACGGCTCGTGCGCTTCTCGGATGAGGGGAGATACGGCCTTCTCGCCTTCGTGGTGGGGTTGGTTTTTGCTGTAGTTACCCTTTTCTCACTGACGGCCTGCGCGCAGAACGCTAACGGTGCCGTCAGAGTGGTTTCGGTGACCGATGGCGACACCATTCGGGTAAATTGGCAGGGCAGGGAGGTGGCAGTGCGCCTAATTGGCATTGATACCCCAGAGCTCAGGCCCCCTGAACCTTTCGCACAAGAGGCGCGTAGCTACCTGCAACGAGCCATTGGGACACGCCGCCTGTGGCTAGAGTTTGATCGCGAGGGCAGAGACAGGCACGGCAGGATGTTGGCCTATATTTGGCTTACGTCACCTACCGGAGCGAGAGATCCACGCGAGAACATGCTTAACGCTCGCTTGTTGCTGGCTGGTTGGGGGACGACCATGGTAGTGCGCCCGAACGATACATATGCTGACTTATTCGCGCAATTGCAGAGGGAAGCCAAAGAGGCACAGCGTGGCATGTGGGCTCGCTAACGGCCTTGCGCATGGCGTTGCTATCAGGCTTACAGCAGGTGCGATATTTCGGGAAAAACTTACCTGAGAGGAGTCGTGGCGCTTTGCCTAACAAAAGTACATCCATTGACATCAGCACCGAGTTTCAGGGGGAGTTGCCGCAATACCCCGAGTTTGTGTACGGCATACGGCGGGCGCCGCACAGGGGATTTAGTTTAAGCCAGAGTATGACGGAGACCGCGCTAAAGAACGCTTTGCGCTATGTGCCAAAGGAATGGCACGAGAAATTAGCCAGCGAGTTTCTCGACGAACTTTTAACACGCGGGAGAATTTATGGGTATCGCTTCCGGCCGATAGGCGCGATCAAGGCTAAGCCTATCGACGAGTATAAGGGCAAATGCTTGGAGGGCAAGGCTTTTCAGGTGATGATTGACAACAATCTTGACTTTGATATCGCGCTCTACCCCTATGAGCTGGTGACCTACGGCGAGACGGGGCGCGTGTGTCAAAACTGGATGCAGTACCGTTTGATCAAACAGTATCTCGAGGTCTTGACCCAGGATCAGACATTAGTCATTGAGTCGGGGCATCCTTTGGGGTTGTTTCGCTCGCGACCAGAGGCACCCCGCGTGATTATTACTAATGCCTTGATGATCGGCATGTTTGATAACGAGCGCGATTGGGACGTCGCCGAGCAGCTCGGCGTCGCCAATTACGGTCAGATGACCGCCGGAGGCTGGATGTATATCGGCCCGCAGGGCATTGTGCATGGCACATTTAACACCTTGCTCAATGCGGGACGCTTAAAACTTGGGCTTGCGCCGGAACAAGACCTGCGCGGCGTACTGTTCGTTTCTTCGGGTCTCGGTGGTATGAGTGGGGCGCAGCCCAAAGCGATGGAAATTGCGGGCGGGGTAGCTGTTATAGCCGAGGTAGACTATTCGCGCATCGAAACCAGACACCAACAGGGCTGGGTCAGCAAGGTGTCGGCGGATTTGGGTGAGGTATTTGCCTGGGCAGGGGAGGCGCAGCGCGAGGGAAGACCTCTCTCGGTGGCTTACTACGGCAATATAGTAGATCTATTGGCATATGCGGTAAAGCACCACATTAAGATTGACCTCTTATCCGACCAAACATCGCTGCACGCGGTGGGGGGATACTGTCCGCAAGGCATGACCTTTGCCGAGCGCACAGCGATGTTGGCAGCTGATCGCCCGCGCTTCTTAAACTTGGTAGATGAAAGCCTGCGCAAACATTACGGCTGCGTCAAAACACTGGTTGAGCGCGGCACATATTTTTTTGACTACGGAAATTCTTTCCTGAAGGCGGTATTCGATGCTGGCGTAAAAGAAATATCGCGTAATGGCAGCGACGAAAAAGAAGGCTTTATCTTCCCATCGTACGTGGAAGACATTATGGGGCCCGAGCTCTTTGACTACGGCTATGGGCCGTTTAGGTGGGTTTGTCTAAGCGGCAGCCCTGAAGACCTAGAAAAAACAGACGCGGCAGCCATGGCCTCCATCGACCCTAATCGACGGGCGCAAGACCGGGACAACTACAACTGGATCCGCGACGCAGCTAAGAACAAGCTGGTGGTAGGCACCAAGGCGCGCATTTTATATCAGGACGCAGCCGGGCGGCTACGCATTGCGCTTAAATTTAACGACATGGTGCGCAATGGGGAAGTAGGTCCGATTATGTTGGGGCGCGACCACCACGACACAGCGGGCACGGACTCACCGTTTCGGGAAACTGCCAATATTAGGGACGGCAGCAACGTCATGGCTGATATGGCCACGCAATGTTTTGCTGGCAATGCCGCACGCGGCATGAGCTTAGTGGCACTCCATAACGGCGGCGGCGTAGGTATAGGCAAGTCGATAAACGGCGGCTTTGGCATGGTGCTAGACGGGAGCGTGCGCGTCGACACCATCTTGCGCTCGGCGATGCCTTGGGACGTCATGGGTGGCGTAGCGCGCAGGGCTTGGGCGCGGAACCCAAACTCGATTGCCACATGCACGGCCTACAACGCGGAGAACAGAGGAACCGATCACATTACGCTGCCATATGTAGCGTGCGACGAGCTGGTGCGGGGTTTGGTGGCGACCGCACTCAGTAAGTAGCGTCAGCAATAGCTGACGCACAAACAGCGGCGGTGCTACTCGCAACGCTAGTTAACATAATATACATTATAAGACTCAACGAGTGCGAGAAGAAACAGGGCCAACCCCTCAGCTAGCCCTGTGTGTAAACCTGTTGTGTTCAAATTAACAAATAGTATCAGCCTGCCAGCGCCATGCCATAGCCGAATTCGGCGGTATCCTCAAAGAGCGAGTTAGCCCAAGCTGGCCCCTGCCCTTTTCCATTGGTGGTGTAAGGGCATGAGGGCGCGCTGCCGCCATAAATCGAGCTGCAGCCGGTGGCATTAGCGATCATCATCCGGTCACCAAAGAGCTGTGTCACAAGCTTGATGTAGGGCGTTTCGCCGCACCCCGCGCAAGCTCCAGAGTATTCAAAGAGTGGTTTCTTGAACTGACTGGTGATCACGGTAGTCGGATTCACTTCTACCTCAGGTTCAGGCAGTGCCGCGAGATACTCGAATTTCCGGAGTTCGGCGGTGCCTACAGTCTCTAGTGGGGTCAAGGTCAAACTCTTCACTTTGGTCGGACATACATCGACGCAATTGCCGCAGCCCGTGCAGTCAAGCGGCGACACTTGCATGAAGTACTGGTGACCCGCCATCTCCTTGCTGTTGGCGGGCTTGCCTATCACTGACTCAGGTGCGCCCTGAAGTGTCACGGAGGTAGCGAGATACGGCCTAATGGCTGCGTGAGGGCACACAAAAGCGCACTGGTTGCACTAAATGCAGGGGTCTGCATTCCACACCGGAATTTCCACGGCGATGCCACGTTTTTCATACTGCGAGGTGCCCAGCGGAAACACGCCGTCGTCGCTCAAGGCGCTAACGGGGAGCTCATCGCCGTGCAGCGCGGTCATGGGACGCAGTACGTTCGAAATGAATGGAGGAACTTCTCTTTCTGCCGATATCGCCTCGTCAGGGGCAGTGCGCCACGACTCTGGATAATGGATTTCTTCTAGAGCAGAGAGTGCTCGCTCTACCGCGGCAAAGTTTTGCTGCACGACGGCCTCGCCTTTTTCCCCATAGGTCTTTTGGATAGCTTCCTTAATTAGCGCGATCGCGGCTTGGCTGTCCATTACAGCGGATAGGTGGGAAAACGCCACTTGCATTATGGTATTGATGCGGCTCCCCTGCCCTACTTCCCGCGCTATTTTAAACGCATCTAAGTTGTAGAACTTGAGCCCTTTAGCTGCTATAGTGCGGCGCATGGTAGCCGGAAGCTTGGTATCCATCTCGGATAGTGTCCACGGAGAATTTAGCAGGAAAGTACCGCTAGGCTTAATTCCTGCGAGCAAGTCATAGCGTCCCACAAACGAAGGGTTATGACAGGCAATAAAATCTGCTTCGTCAACAAGGTATGGACTTTTGATGGGACTTTTGCCAAAACGCAGATGAGAGACAGTAATGCCACCCGATTTTTTGGAGTCATACACGAAATAGCCTTGGGCATAGAGGTCAGTATGGTCGCCAATTATCTTGATCGAATTCTTATTGGCACCCACCGTGCCATCGGCACCAAGCCCAAAGAATTTGCAGCGATACATATCAGCCGGGGTTGTGTCGATATTCTCGGCTACCGTGAGCGAGGTAAATGTAACATCGTCGTTTATCCCTACGGTGAAGTGATTCTTCGGGTTCTCGTGGCGCAGGTTATCGAAAACGGCCTTGACCATAGACGGGGTAAATTCTTTAAGCCCCAGCCCAAAACGGCCCCCCACGATGGTCTTGGTAATGCCTAATTCCGAATAAACCGTGCAAATGTCCTGATACAGCGGCTCTCCCAGTGAACCCGGCTCTTTGGTGCGGTCTAAGACGGCTAGGTGGGTGACGGTTTTCGGTACGACCTGCAAGCAGTGTTGAGCACTAAAGGGGCGATACAAACGCACTTTAACTACGCCTAGTTTTTCGCCCCGCGCATTAAGGTAGTTGACAGTTTCCTCTACCGTCTCGGCCCCCGAGCCCATAATGACGATTACCTGCCGAGCATCAGGCGCACCCACATAGTCAAAGGGTTGGTAGTGGCGTCCGGTAAGCTCACCTACCTGCTGCATTGCTGCATCGACGATGGCAGGCACAGCTAGATAATACTTATTGCTCGCTTCGCGACCCTGGAAGTAGATATCGGGGTTCTGCGCAGTGCCACGTTGCCTTGGAAACTCTGGGTTTTGCGCGCGGTCACGGAAGTCACGCACAGCTCTTATGTCTATGAGTGCCCGCATCTCAGCAAAACTAATCTCACTGACCTTTTGCACCTCATGCGAAGTCCTAAAGCCATCGAAAAAGTGCAGAAAAGGCACCTTGGCTTTAAGCGTCGCCAGATGCGCGACTAAACTTAAATCCATAGTTTCTTGGACAGAAGCCGAGGCCAATATAGCAAAGCCGGTATGCCGTGTCGACATTACGTCGGAGTGATCGCCGTAAATCGAGAGTGCGTGCGTTGCCAAGGCGCGGGCTGATACGTGAAACACTGTCGGTAGCAGCTCGCCCGCAATCTTATACATGTTTGGTATCATCAATAGCAGCCCTTGCGAGGCAGTAAAGGTTGTGGTCAGCGCGCCAGAAACCAAAGCGCCATGCACAGCTCCTGCTGCACCAGCTTCGGACTGTAGTTCGGTAACGGAAACGGTTTGCCCCCACATATTCAGTTTGCCTGCCGCCGCCCACTCGTCTGCCATTTCGCCCATGTTAGACGAAGGCGTAATCGGGTAAATTGCAGCCACATCGCTAAATGCATAAGCGACGTGCGCCGCCGCAGTGTTGCCGTCTACGGTCACTTTATGACGCATCATCTTGTTCCCTCTTTTCTTAGAGCTAGGTGAGTGGGTATGTGCCCACTCACTGCATACAGTATACAATGTTCTCTCGCCTATAGAAAGGATACTCTCGACGACGTCTTTTCGGCTGATTACGAGAACGACAGTGTTGATTTTTCACATTGTAGGTTTTCGCGAGCAAGCGACTTCACGCACTAGGAATGTGGAGACGGCGGCAGCCCCTAATAGTGCTGCGCTCAGAGAAAAAGCGAACCCCATGAGGGGGTCAGCAACCATCCCTACTGCGAGAATGCCGAGGGGAGGGGCAAGACGTGAGAGAGCAGCATCTAAAGCGAAGGCCTGGGCAGAAGAGTCGGGACCTGCATGTTGCTGGATGATCGTTTCAGAAGCAATAGACGCCAGCGCATCATTCCCTCCTGATAGAAAGAGGATAGCTGATGCCACCGGAGTAGAAATGACAAACGAGCCCAAGCACAGAAAGGCAACGGCATCCATCATTAGCGCCACAGAATACCCCCAAAAGGGCCTTAGGCGACTCATGGGCAACTTTACTCAGGCTTAACGACGATATTGACGAGGCTGCCCTTAATTACGATCACTTTGTGTATTTTCATGCCTGCGAGGAATGGTGCGACCTTTTCGGCGGTGAGGGCCACTGCCTTTATCGCTTCCTCCTCGACATCGCTTGGCACTAGAATTTTTTCGCGGATGCGGCCGTTTACTTGTACTGCGAGCTCTACCGTGTCCTTAACCAGTGCTGCTTCGCTATGCTGGGGCCATTCTTGCAGGTGGACGGAGTTCTTGTGCCCGAGTTTTGCCCACAGTTCTTCCGCCAGATGAGGGGCAAACGGTGCTAACAGGCGGATAAATTGGGCGAACGAGTCCCGCATAAACCCGGCATGCTTCGGCGCGGCCTCGGTATCGTATCGGCCAAGGCTGTTTAAGATCTCCATCAGGCGCGAGATACAGGTGTTAAAACCAAACGTTTCTATATCGCGCGTGATGCTCTTAATTGAATTGTGCACTACGTATTCTACTTCACGCTCTGCAGGACCGAGCGACTGTGGCCTAGCACCTCGTCCTAGCTCCCCTACTCTGTCGGCCAAGCGCTCCACACGGTCGACAAAGCGTGCTACGGCTTTTATTCCGTCTTCGCTCCAAGGCCCTCCCTCAAGGTAGTTAAAGCCAAATTGCAGGTACAAACGAAACACATCCGAGCCATAGATATCGATATAGGCATCAGGAGAAACTGCGTTGCCCTTGGACTTGCTCATCTTTTCCCCATCTGCGCCGAGGATGATGCCTTGATGGGTCAGCGCCTTAAACGGCTCGGTAAAATTGACGTAGCCCATGTCACACAGCGCATGAGTGATAAAACGCGCGTAAAGGAGGTGCATCACGGCATGTTCGGGGCCGCCCACATACATATCTACCGGCAGCATGCGGTTGATTAAACTCGGATCCCATGGTGCGGATGCATTCCTGTTGTCGGGATAGCGCAAGTAGTACCACGATGAACATACGAAGGTATCTAGGGTATCGGTGTCGCGCCGCGCTTCTATACCGCACTGTGGACAAGGCGTCCGCAGGAATTCCTCGGACTTCGAGAGCGGAGATTGCCCATCCGGCGTAAAATCTACGTTGTAGGGCAACAACACAGGTAGCTCGTTTTCCGGTACGGGCACAATGCCACAGGTATCGCAGTGTACGATCGGGATAGGCGCGCCCCAGTAGCGTTGGCGAGAAACCAGCCAGTCGCGCAGGCGATAATTAATGGTCGCGCGTCCCTGGTTATTGGTCACTAGTTGTTCGACGATGCGTTCGCGGGCTGTAGCAGAAGTGAGGCCGCTCCATTCCGCGCTACTGACTAGGATGCCGTCTTCGACAAAAGGCACAGCGTCGTCAACTTCGGGGGTAGCTCCGCCAATTACGCGCGTAATGGGCAAGCCGTATTGCGTGGCAAAAGCAAAGTCGCGCACGTCGTGTGCGGGTACAGCCATCACGGCGCCGGTGCCATAGGTGGCGAGAACATAGTCGGCGATCCAGATAGGCAGTTGGTCGCCGGTTAGCGGATGGACGGCGTGTGCTCCAATGAACACCCCGGTTTTCACGTGTGTCGACGACAGGCGGTCGATCTCGCTTTGTTTGTTTACGTAATCGCGGTAGAGCTCGACCTCGCCCCGGCGTTCGGGTGCGGTGAGAAGATCTACGAGCGCGTGTTCTGGTGCTAGCACCATATAGGTGCATCCGAATAGCGTGTCGGCACGTGTGGTGAAAACCTCAATTTCTGCTGTGCTGTCGGCCACGGCAAAGCGAATCGACGCGCCAGTGCTCCTGCCGACCCAGTTTTTCTGCATGGTCTTGGTTTTTTCGGGCCAAGCCAGTTTTTCTAAGCCTGCCAGCAGCGCCTCGGCATAATGAGTAATCTTAAAGAACCACTGGGTAAGATGCTTTTTCGTCACTTCCGTTTGGCAACGCTCGCAACTCGTTCCGTCGACCTGCTCGTTAGCGAGCGAAGTGTTGCAGCTTGGGCACCAGTTGACGGGGGCCGCTTTGCGGTAGCTCAGTCCCCGCTCATAGAGCTTGAGGAACAGCCACTGCGTCCATTTATAGTAGTCGGGCTCGCAGGTGACGACTTCGTAGTCCCAGTCAAACATTGCGCCCATGGTGCGCAGCTGCCCGCGCATGGTGGCGATATTCTGCTGAGTGGAGTCGCGCGGATGAACTCCGGTCTTAATGGCAAAGTTTTCGGCAGGCAAACCAAAGGCATCAAAGCCCATCGGCTCAAAGACCTCGAAGCCCTGCATACGCTTGACCCGCGCATACGAGTCGGTCAGGCCAAAATTCCACCAGTGCCCGACATGCAAATTTGCCGCAGAGGGGTAGGAGAACATCGCTAAGCAGTAGAATTTCTTGTCGACCCTGTCGCGATTGAACTTATAGAGCCCTGTATCCTCCCATTTCTTTTGCCACTTCGCGTCTGTCTCCTTGCCGTACTTAGCCAAAAGAATCGCCTCCTTGAAATAAAAAAGCCTCGCATCTCTAAAAAGAGACGAAAGGCTGCGCTTCCGTGGTACCACTCTACTTGATGCGTAAGCATCCACTTAACGGCAGATAACGGCGCCACCCGGTGCCAACTCGAAGGTGAGATTCGGGCGGATGCGCCACTGCCTTGCACCAGCCGGCAGCTCTCTTAGGCTTCCCTTCCCTACTACTCCTTGTCAGTGTTGTTGTTCACAACATTAGCATGACACTTAGACCGTGTCAAGCCTGCCGTAAGGATGATAAGTCTCACCCCAAATATAGGGGTAATCCCATTGATCGTGTAGATCTACGGGCGGAGACTGCACGGCGTGAGGGATCAGCGCGGAATCAGCATGGGCGGCGGGGTCAAATGTGTCGGGGAACGGCCACTCATGGTATTCGGGGCCTACGAACTCGTGGCTGTGGCGGCGATCTTCGGGAACTCTCACCTCTAACCTCTCACCTCTAACCTCAAATTTCTACCTCTAAATTAGGTTTCCCAAGCGCTTTGAGTTTATGCCGCAATCTAACGCATTGGCAACCGCAACACTTGCCCGGGCACGATATTTGCTGAATCCACGAGATCATTGAGCTTGCGGACATGATAAATATAGGTTCTGCGGTCAAGGTGAGGCGGGCCAAACTTACCGGCAATCGCCCATAGTGTGTCGCCGCGCTCCACCTCGTACGTGAGATAACTGGAAGGGTGAAAAGCTGAGGTACTCCCCCCGTAAAGACTGATAATCGCCGACAGCACCAATACGGAAACTAGAGCGACAGTTATTACGCGCACATGTGTTCCCCCCGAACGTAAGTTCTGGCTCCAATATACACACATATGTTCGCGCTGTCAAGCAAAAACTAAAGAGCAAACGGGTGTTTGACCCCGCAAACACCGCCGAAACAAAGTCTTGATTACCTAGCAAAAGCCTGACATAAGAGCAAACGGGTGTTTGACCCCGCAAACACCGTCGAAACAAAGTCTTGACTACCTAGCAAAAGCCTGACATAAGAGCAAACGGGTGTTTGACCCCGCAGACACAATATGCTATACTAAGGTCAATGTAGTGGAGGACGGTGACTTGCGATGAAGAATGGTCTCACTAAGCGCCAGCTAGAAATCCTCGAATTCATCAAACATGAGGTGCGCGTCAAGGGCTACCCGCCCTCCGTGCGCGAAATTGGCTTGGCGGTGGGACTTAATTCTAGTGCCACTGTCCACAGTCACCTAGCGCGCCTCGAATTAAAGGGTTGTATCCGCCGGGATCCCACGAAGCCTCGCGCGATTGAGATCTTAGACGGCGCGCCTTTTGTCTCCCCTGCCGCTTCTGCCGTGGCGCTCCCGATTGTCGGTCGCGTTACAGCGGGTGAGCCAATTCTAGCCGTGGAGAATATCGAGGAGTACTTTACCCTAGCGCCGCAGTTTGTCCCCTCAGGCGACATTTTTATGCTCACCATCCGCGGCCAATCTATGACGGGGGCTGGCATACTCGATGGAGATATGGTCTTGGTACGCAAACAAAATGCCGCGCAGAACGGGGACATGGTTGTTGCACTGCTCGAAGACGAGGCCACGGTAAAGACCTTTTATCGTGAGCCTAACCGCATTAGACTGCAACCGGAAAACCCTGCGATGGACGCCATCTACTGCACGGACGTCGCCATCCTAGGCAAGGTTGTAGGACTCTACCGATTACTATAGACCGAAAATCACAAGGGCTGCCCAACATGGGCAGCCCTTGTCTGCATGTTATCCTTCGGCACAACGAGCCTACTTGTCCGCCTGCTCCTCGCCTAGATACAGGGCCCTCCCGGCTGCGAATCTCGCGACAGGAATCCTGTACGGCGAGCAACTCACATAGTCAAGCCCGAGCTCGCTGCAAAAAGCAATGCTGTTGGCTTCACCGCCGTGCTCCCCACAAATGCCAATCTTGAGGCTCGGCTTCGCGGCACGGCCCTCAGCCACCGCTAAGCGCATAAGCCTACCTACTCCTTCCCTATCCAGTACAGCAAAAGGATTGTGGGTTAGAATGTCCTGTGCTATATATGCGGGCAGAAACTTCCCTTCTACATCGTCCCTACTAAAACCAAATGTAGTCTGAGTGAGGTCATTGGTGCCAAAGGAGAAGAAATCGGCGTGCTTCGCGAGTTCCCCGGCAACAAGGCAGGCCCGCGGAATTTCTATCATGGTCCCGATAGGCACGGTTAACCGCTGTCCCCGGCGTTTCTCGACCATTCCCCAGGTACTCTCTACCAGTCTGCGGGTGATGATGAGCTCGCGGTGGTGACCTACGAGAGGAATCATAATCTCAGGTCTAGGGTCGTAGCCCTCGCTTAGGAGGTCGAAAACTGCTTCGGCTATAGCTTCTACTTGCATAGCATAGACGCTTGGCGCTGTAATGCCGAGGCGACATCCGCGATGCCCTAACATAGGATTAGATTCGTGGAGCTGCTCTACGATGCGTAACGCGCGTTCTGCCTTTACCCTCGTGGCATGGGTAGTAGCTTTCGCGATCTCTGCCTCCAATTCGTGCTGCGCAGGCAGAAACTCGTGCAAAGGAGGGTCAAGCAGCCTAATCGTCACCGGATAGCCATTCATGGCCTTAAGAATACCGTAGAAATCACTGCGTTGCATGGGCAGGAGCTTCTGCAGCGCGAACTGCCGATCCTCCTCGTGCTCGGCCATAATCATGGCCTGCATGATGGGCAGCCGTTCCGTTTCCATAAACATATGTTCCGTGCGACAAAGCCCGATCCCCTTAGCACCGAAGCTCTTAGCTAGGGCGGCGGCGTGGGGATTATCAGCGTTCGCGCGGACAGCAAGCCTTGCCGCGTCATCCGCCATGCTAAGTAAGTGCGCGAATTCTCGTCCTAGCTCTGGTTCCACTAGGGGAACGGCCCCCCGAAACACTTTGCCGTTCTGCCCGTCGAGTGATATGATGTCTCCTTCGACAAAACTGTGCTCTCCTATCCTCGCCGTGCGCGTGGCCAAATCAATGCGTACCGATTCCGCTCCGCACACACAGGGTTTACCCATCCCGCGAGCAACGACAGCCGCATGGCTGGTCATGCCCCCTCTGCTCGTGATTATGCCTTCGCTGGCGATAATCCCTTGGATGTCGTCGGGGGAAGTTTCAGGACGCAACAGAATCGTTTTGCGCTGAGCCCGTGTCAGTCTTAGAGCTCCTTCGTTGTCAAAGACGATAGCGCCGGTGGCGGCTCCCGGTGAAGCAGGCAGCCCGCGTGTTAACTCTATTAGCGGCTGCTTGTAGTCTACCGCGCGGTGCAGCATCAGTTCAATTTGTTCGGGTGTAACGCGGAGCAATGCCTCCGGTGTAGTTATCAATCCTTCAGCTAACATTTCTACGGCTATACGGACGGCGGCAGCGGCGCTGCGTTTACCTGCTCGCGTCTGCAAAAGATAGAGTTTTCCTCGCTCCACCGTAAACTCGATGTCCTGCATGTCCCGGTAGTGAGTCTCGAGTTGGCTGGCGACTCTCAGTAACTGCCCGTACGCCTCGGGTAGGAAGTCGCCCATCACAGAAACCCGCTCGGGGGTTCTGGTGCCAGAGACCACATCTTCACCTTGCGCGGAAGCTAAATACTCGCCAAACAGTTCCTTAGCACCCGTAGACGGGTTACGCGTGAAACAAACGCCGGTGCCGGAAGTCAAACCGAGATTCCCAAAAACCATTGCCTGTACGTTGACGGCGGTGCCTGCAGCGTCTGAGATACCGTGAAGCTTGCGATACACCTTAGCGCGGGGATTTTCCCAGCTGGCAAACACGGCTTGCACTGCCCCCACAAGTTGCTCCCACGGCGACTCCGGGAAAGGACGCTCCGAGAACCGCGCGACAATCTCACGGTACTGCTCGATCAGACGTGAAAGGTCTTCGCTGCCCAATTCATGGTCATGGAATGCCCGCGTCTGTCTCTTTCTCTCCTCTAAGCAATCCGCAAAATGGTGATGCGGGACTTTAAGCACAATTTCTGCGTACTTCTCGATAAAGCGGCGATAGCAGTCTAGCGCAAAAACGGGAGACGTCAGTTGGCTTAGGCCGTGCACGACTTCGTTGTTAAGACCTAGATTTAAAACGGTGTCCATCATTCCCGGCATAGAAAACGCCGCACCAGAGCGCACCGAGACCAGCAAAGGATTTGTGGGGCTGCCAAAGGCCCTTCCAGTCTGCTCCTGCAATCTCGCCATAGCCCGCTCTAGGCCTAAAGAAATGTCATCGGCCAGTGCGCCGCGCGCGAAATACTCCATACAGGCGGCCGTAGTCACCGTAAACCCTGGGGGCACGGGTAACCCGACGCGGGTCATTTCCGCCAACCCGGCTCCCTTACCGCCAAGCAATGCACGCATGTCTTTGGTGCCTTCCTCAAAGAAAACGATTTTCTTCTCTTGCATCCTCAGGCCTCCTGTTCTTAGCTCAACCGATTTATCAATACAGGCAAAGCGTGGGCCAGCGCTACCCTAATGTGCGAGTAGCTCAAGCCGCCCTGCACATAGACCGTGAGGGGCTCACGCAAAGGAGCATCTGCGGACAGCTCGCTTGATGCGCCCAGTACAAAAGTGCCAGCCGCCATAATGACATCACATTCATAGCCAGGAAGCTTTCCCGGCTCCGGAATGACATGTGCGTCAACGGGCGATGCTGCCTGAATACGCTGGCAAAACTCGACCAGACTATTGCGCGAAGGCATTCTAACCGCCTGAATAATGTCACCGCGCGTCTCTAGTGCTCCGGGAGAAGCCTCAAGCCCGAGTAGCTCACAGGCCTGAGCGAGGAGCGATGCACCCTTAAGGCAGGCACCAACCACGGCTGGAGCCAGGAAAAGGCCCTGCAGGAAGCCACGGTTCATGCCCATGGATGCGCCCACTTGCCCGGCAATTCCCGGGGCGTACAGCCGCTCTGCGGCAAGCTGCACAAGCGGCTCTTGCCCTACTATGTATCCCCCGGTCAAAGCTAGGCCCCCACCCGGATTCTTGATCAGCGAACCAACAGTAAGATCTGCGCCGTGATGCCCCGGCTCAGAAGTGCTGACGAACTCCCCATAGCAATTATCTACGAGGCACACAATGCTTGCATCGTAAGCCTTAACGGCTGCAATAACGCGTTCTATCTCAGCCAAACTAAGCGCTTTGCGCCACTGGTAGCCCCGGCTGCGCTGGATATGCACTAACCGAGTTTTGGGTGTAAGCGCGCGCTCGAGCGATGACCAATCGACGGTTCCGTCCGTATACAGCGAAACGACGCGGCAGCTAATTCCCCAAGCCTTAAGGGAGCTCAGTCCCGCGTCTTTGATGCCGATGACCGGGTGCAGGGTGTCATAGGGTGCGCCTGTTGCTACGACGAGCTCATCGCCCGGACGGAGTACACCAAATAAGGCGCACGCTAGGGCATGGGTACCTGAGGCAAACTGCGCTCTGACGAGTGCGCTTTCGCCTGCAAACAGGTCAGCGTAAATGTTTTCTATCACCTCACGGCCCAAATTGCCATAACCGTAGCCACTAGAACCGTGCAGATGAAAATCAGACACGCGGTGCTTGCGAAACGCATCTAGCACCCGCGTCTGGTTGGCCAAGGCCAAGTTGTCAAATTGGCGAAACTTTACTGTGAGCATCTCTTCCGCCCGCGATAGCAGTGATTCAATAATCATGTCCTGCTTAATTCTGCCTCCACCTTGTTCGCGTACCTTTGCGACACATCGACAACGACTTCTGTGCCTGCTTCAGTGTGGTTTGTACTTAGTACTTCACCCTTGGCGTGCAACAGCCCCAAAAGGTCACCGCGGGTAAAGGGGATAACGAAGCGGGTTCTGACCGGTCTATCGCTTAAGCCCTCGGCGATTGCCGCTGCCAAGAGGCCCAGATTAGTGCGGTGCAAAGCGGAGATGGGGACAGTACGGCCTAGCTCTGGCAGAGTGGGCAGTTCGCTGACCGCATCCATCTTGTTGAGAGCCGTAACCATAGGTTTGTCAGCAGCCTCAAGTTCAGTGAGGACGGTGCGCACCGTCTGTACTTGTTCAAGGGCATTTGGGTGTGAAATGTCCACGACGTGCAGCAAGAGATCCGCTTGCCGCACTTCCGCGAGCGTTGCGCGAAACGCTTTTATCAGCTGATGCGGCAATTTCCGGACAAAACCTACGGTATCTACAAGCATTACCGTACGTCCATCAGGCAGTGCTAATTCGCGCGCTGTCGGGTCAAGTGTCGCGAATAGCTTGTTCTCGACTAGCGCTCCGCCTTCTGTGAGCGCGTTAAGCAAGCTTGACTTTCCGGCATTAGTGTAGCCAACAAGGGCTACGGTGGGAACGCCGCGTGCCGCCCGCTGGCTACGCGCTAGGCTGCGATGTTGGTCAAGCTCGTCAACCTGGCCTTTCAAATCAGCCATGCGGGATTTAATCCTGCGCCGGTCGTATTCTAGCTTTGTCTCCCCGGGACCGCGCGTGCGTATGCCCCTAGCTGACGCACCGAGTCCCGACATCTCGACGCCCTTGCCGCGTAGCCGAGGCAGGAGATAAGCCAATTGCGCGAGTTCTACCTGCATTTTGCCTTCTGCAGAAGAAGCCCTCGCCGCAAAAATGTCCAGAATGACTTGTGTGCGGTCGAGCACCTTAAGCTCGAGCTCCTTTTCTAGGTTGCGCTGCTGCGACGGGGACAACTCGTCATCGCAAATAGCAATGCCGCAGCCCAAACTTACACACAGTGCTTTGAGTTCCCTAACTTTACCGCTGCCCAAAAAGAGCGCTGGGTCAGGGTGGGCTTTACACTGCACCATTCTCCCTAGCACCTCGGCCCCTGCCGACTCCACAAGGGCACTAAGCTCATCCAAGAGAGTATCTATCTCCGCCGCGTGAGTGCTCGCCACTGTGAAAAGCACGGCCTTTTCCCGTTCGGCCTGCTGCACTGGGTGCATATGTCACCTCGCTTAACGAGTTTCTTGGTCTTAGTTTGAGGTTGCCTCTCCCGCGGCGATTGAGACCGCACGGGCAGGTTGAACGGTCGAAACCGCGTGTTTATAGACGAGTTGTTGCCGCCCATCCGCGTCTACCATGATGATAGTGAAGTTGTCAAAACCTTTAACTATTCCTTTTAGCTGATATCCATTTACAAGAAAGACGGTAACTGGCATGCTCTCTTTGCGAACTTGATTGAGAAAAGTATCCTGCAGATTCAGAATCGTCTTAGACAAGGCTAGCCCTCCTATCTCCGTATGCCTCATTCTATTACAATCCAAAGCGGTGCGCAAGAATTGCCATAATTTCCGCTTGAGCCTTCGCCTCATCACTGACATTGAGCCACTGCACACGTGCGTCCGCTCTAAACCACGTCAGTTGCCGCTTCGCGTAGCGACGCGTCTCGCGCTTAATCGTCTCCATCATTTCCTGAAATGAGCACCGTCCTTCCAGGAAAGGAATCACCTCTTTGTATCCTAGTGCCTGGTGAGCCACAAGACTTATGCCACGGGTCATCAACGCTCTTACTTCATCCAATAACCCCGTGGCCACCATAGTTTCAACTCGCTGTTCAATGCGCGCATACAGTTCGGCGCGTGGCCTGTCAAGGCCTATGAACACGGCATCGTAGATGGCCTGGCGGGCATCTTTCTGGGACTCCCAAAAACTCAAAGGATGCCCTGTGGTTTCGAATACCTCGAGAGCCCTAATGATCCGCCTCTCATCATTTTTGTGCACACGCGCCGCGACAGGCGGGTCGAGATCTGCCAAGCGCACATACAACTGACTAAGCCCCGTGTCCCGCGCTTGGCGGCGCAGCTCGTCTCGCACACGCGGGTTGTTGCTGACGGTGACAAAATTGTAGTCATCTATAGCCGCGCGGATATACATGCCTGTCCCGCCTGAAAAAATAGGGAGCCTTCCCCTGCTGGCAATGTCATCTACTGCTGCACGCGCCAGCCTCTGATAGTCAGCGGCGCTAAAGGCCTCACCGGGCTCCACTACATCAATGAGGTGGTGCGGAATGCGGGCGCGTTCGGCGGGCGTGAGCTTAGCAGTGCCAATGTCCATTCCTCTGTACACCTGCATAGAATCAGCCGAAATCACTTCGCCGCCCACTTTTTCTGCTAGGCTAAGCGTAAGTGCTGTTTTGCCCACGGCCGTGGGCCCCACGATGGCAATAATCCTAGTCTTCATGCTGCACCTACCGAGAACTCGGGTGGAAGAGCCGAAAAAGCTCTTCTGCCGTGTACTCTATTTCCACCGGGCGGCCATGCGGACACGCCACAGCGCGATCTGTTGCATGGAGCCTGTCCAGTAACTCTACCATTTCAGCAGGCGACAGTTTGGTGTGGGCCTTAATGGCCGCGCGGCAGGCCAGCGCTTCAGCCACACTCTCTGCTGCGTCAAACCGCGTTTTGTCCCCGCTTAGGTCCATTAGCAACTCGCGTAATGTCTGTTCGTCAAAATGGCCGCGATACACGGCTGGAATACTTCTCACCACGTAAGTACTGCCGCCAAATGGCTCGCAAACAATCCCCAAGCTGGCTATGGTCGCGAGATGTTCCTCTGTGACGACCGCTGTGCCAAGGTCGACAGTCATCGGGATGGCGAAGTTAAGTACCTCTAACGTACGCTTCTGCAGGAGTTCCTCAAATATTATTCTCTCGTGTGCGGCGTGCTGGTCCACAATTACGAGCTTGCCGTCTCTCTCAAACAGCAAATAGCTATGCATGACTTGCCCTACCAAGCGGTAAGGCACGTTTGGCAAGTAGGACACCTGCGCAGGGGGAAGTGCGTCAGGCGTATCACCCATGATCGCGCTAGGCAAATGGGGGGGCTGCAGAATGCTTGCGCTTGGCTTGTTCATAGCAGCAACTTTTGCCCTAAGCAAGGTGATGGCTTCAGAGATTACCGCTCGCTCATCACGGAACCGCACTTCTGTCTTGGCGGGGTGAACATTGACATCCACTTCTGTGGGATTCATAGTGATATGCACTGCCGCCACCGCAAATCGCTTCGTAGGAATGAGAGTGCGATAGGCTTCGTCGAGCGCAAAGCCGAGACCGCGATGCTCTATACAGCGCCCGTTAAGGAAGAAAAACTGCCAAGCGCGATTACCGCGCGTAAACGGAGGACGCGCCAGCACACCGGAAAGGGCGATGTGACGTCCCTTTACCTCACTGAAAGCCCATAAGTGCTTGGCCGCGCCCGCGCCATAGATGGCGGCTGCCGTGTCAACCAAACTATTGCCGGATGCCTGCAGCACTATACGCCCCTCAAGCAGCAGAGTGAAATGCACGCTAGGATGTGAGAGGGCTAAGCGCTCTACGCAGTGTGCGATGCGCTGCGCCTCCGCTGTCGCGCTCCTCATAAACTTTAGCCGGGCGGGGGTGTTGGCAAACAGCCGCCGTACTTCCACGATAGTCCCCACAGGCATGCCAGCAACTTGAATGTCCTGCCGCGTGCCAGCCTCACACACTAGAAGATAACCGTGACCGCTCTCTCGCCTGCGGCTTTTTATTGCTATCTGGCTCACCGCCGCTATGCTAGGTAGCGCTTCGCCGCGAAAGCCTAGGCTTTTGAGCGAGAAGAGGTCCGTTATGCTGGTAAGCTTGCTGGTCGCATGGCGTGACACAGAAACGGCAAGGTCGTCTTTGTCCATACCCTGGCCATTGTCCGTGACACGTATTAGGGTTAACCCTCCCCCTTCGATTTCCACGGTAACATCCGTAGCCCCCGCATCTAGGGAGTTTTCCACTAGCTCTTTAACAGCGGATGCCGGTCTCTCCACTACTTCGCCCGCAGAGATTTGGTTTACCACAGCAGTCTCTAAGACCTTGATCCCCATTCAGACTTCACCTCTACTTTCGATACTATCCTAACGTCCGACGCTTGAGCTCATAAAGAAAAGTCAGCGCCTGCAGTGGGGACAGGGCCTCGGGGTTAAGTTGTTGAATATCATTAAATAGCTCTAGGGCCAGAGTTGCGCTTGGGTCTTCCGCTTGCGTTGCGGCAGTCTCCGCCACGTAATCAAAAAGGGAGGTTTGTTCACGCGCCATACGCCGCGTCTGTTCAAGCTCCTTTAACAGGACGTACGCTTTATCGGTTACGCGGCGCGGAAGCCCAGCCAGCTCGGCGACATGAATGCCGTAGCTCTTACTGGCCTTACCCGGTATCACCCGGCGCAAAAATGTAATCTCTTTGTTCTGCTCTAAGACTGCCACGGTATAATTCCGGCAACGCTCAAGTTTGTCCGCGAGATGCGTGAGTTCATGGTAATGGGTCGAGAATAGTGTCCGAGCCTTCACGTGGTCATGCACGTGCTCCATAATCGCACGCGCTAAGGCCATACCGTCGTAGGTGCTAGTCCCGCGCCCCACCTCATCAAAAAGCAAGAGACTATTGGAGGTAGCCTCCCGCAGCGCTACTGCCGTTTCCGTCATCTCCACCATAAAGGTGCTCTGACCGCCATACAAGTCGTCCGCTGCGCCAACGCGCGTAAAAACTCTGTCGGCTAGGCCAATCACCGCGCGTAAGGCGGGGACGAAACTGCCCATCTGTGCCATCAGCACAATCAGTGCTACCTGACGCATATACGTGGATTTACCTGCCATATTCGGCCCCGTGATTATGGCAATTTCGCCTTTGTTCAATTCGGTGTCGTTGGGTACGAAAGCGTGTGTCCCCACGATGCGTTCTACAACCGGATGGCGGCCGCCACTAATGACAATTGAGTTTCCGCTTACCACTTGCGGTCGCACATAACGATAGCGGGCTGCCGCCTCTGCAAAAGACTGCAAGGCATCGAGTCTGGCAAGCTCTCGCGCTACATGGATAATAGTCTGGGCGGCTTCGGCTACAATCCCGCAAAGCGCGGTGAATGTCTGCTGCTCGAGAGCGACAAGTCGCTCTTCTGCGGAGAGAACAGCGCTTTCGTGCTGTTTGAGTTCCTCCGTTATGTAGCGCTCGGCGTTGGCTAGTGTTTGCTTGCGGTGATAATGCGCCGGGACATCGGCGAGATTGCTCTTGGTTATCTCGAGGTAAAGCCAAACACGCGGTTAAAGCCCACTTTCAAGGACTTGATGCCGGTGCCAGCACGTTCTTTTGCCTCTAGTTCGGCGAGGTAGCCTTTCCCATCTATAGTCAGCCTGCGTAGCCGATCTATCTCGGCGTTGTAGCCGTCGCGGATCACGCCGCCTTCACGCGCAGTGGGCGGAGGGTTGTCATTGAGAGCGCAGAGCAGCAGCTGCATCAAGTGGGGGTGGGGGTCTAGGATCGAGCGAATCTCGGTTAACAAGGCGCAAGAGACATCCGCCAGCGCATCTCTAACGTCAGCCACAGCCGAAAGCGATTTGGCGATGGCCACTACATCCCGGGGGGTCGCGACATCCGCCGCGATCCGGCTCTGGAGCCGCTCGAGATCGTAAACTAGGTCAAGCCCAGCCCGCAGAGCCATTCGCACTTGAATCCCTGTAAGCTCCTCCACTGCGGCTTGGCGCAGCTCAATTTCAGGAAGGTGAGTCAAGGGCTGCTCAATCCATTGGCGCAGTAAACGCGCCCCCATAGCAGTAATGGTATGGTCAAGTACCCACAGCAATGAGCCTGTGCGCTCTCCTTGACGTATAGTCCGTGTCAGTTCGAGGTTGCGGCGCGTTACGGCATCAAGCGCCATAATCTGGCATTGAGCATGCAGTCGCGGTGCCGTAAAATGTCCAAAACCACTAATACCGACCTGTTTGAGATAGTGTACAATTTCCCCGAGAGCCAAAGTCTCAAGCGGCGCAATATCGCTACAGGCTGGGATTATGTCACACAGCAATCGCGACTGTGTATAGTCCAGACCGCCCTGACCGTGTCTAAGTGCGCCGCTGTGTGCAAGTACTTGCTCAATGTTAGACGGGAGCTCCTGTTGCGGTATCAAGGCCTCCCGCGGCGCAAGGCGGAAAAGTTCATGCGCGACGGACTCAGAGTTTCCCTTGCCGCTATAAATATCAATCGAGCCTGTGGTGAACTCCACTGCGACTAAGGCGAAGTTCTCTCCCGCATGACGCCAAGCAACGATGTAGTTTAAGGTATCTGCGGGGTAATCTCCATGTGTCCCTGGGGTAAGTACGTACAACCTCGCGCTTTACCAATCCTCGGGCAGTGCTCGGGTCTTCTGTCTGCTCACAAATAGACACCGTGTGCCCTGCAGCGAGCAGTTTAGCCACATAGCTGTCAGCAGCGTGGTAGGGAATGCCGCACATCGGCACCTTCCCCGCTGCCCCTCCCTCACGCGCGGTTAAAGTGATCTCCAGAATACGGGAAGCCAGCTTAGCATCCTCAAAGAACATTTCGTAGAAATCACCGAGACGGAAGAAGAGGATGGAGTGAGGGTGCTCCGCCTTAATCTCTAGGTATTGCTGCAACATCGGAGTGTAGCCGCTCATCGCTCTACCCCGGTCCGTTCACCTAGCATACTAAACGTCTGTACTCTGGTAATTCTTACGTCTAGGAGTTTGCCCACTAGGTCGGGTTCGCTGTCTAGATGCACGAGCTTATTTGTGCGAGTCCTGCCGGTTAGCCTGTCAGGATTGGTCTTGCTTGGACCTTCGACGAGCACTTCCACCACTTTATCTGCGAGCTTCTGATTACGCACGAGGGCAATAGCGTTGGCCGTATCGATAAGCTGCTTAAGTCGCAGGCTTTTCTCCGCTTTGGGAAGCTGCGGTGCAAAATCTGCTGCCGGTGTGCCACTGCGTGCAGAGTAGGCGAAAGCGAAAACGGAGTCAAAGGCCACCTCACGCACTAGGTCTAAAGTCTCGCTAAAGTCCTGCTCAGTCTCCCCCGGAAACCCTACGATAATGTCGGTAGTGATAGCGGCATGCGGGATGGCGGCGCGCAGCTTGTGAACGAGCTCTAGATAGGTTTCGCGCGTGTAACCGCGGTTCATCCTTGCCAATACTTGATTGCTCCCACTCTGCACGGGCAGATGAAAGTGTTCGCAGACGGAGGAGGAGTTAAATACTGTTTCTATCAGCTTGTCGGAGAAGTCACGCGGGTGTGAGGTCATGAAGCGCACGCGCTGCATCCCCGGCACTTTATCTACCGCAGCGAGCAAATCAGCAAAGTCGACCCTTAGCTGCGGCGCGAGGCCACGGCCGTAGGAATTTACGTTTTGGCCGAGCAAAGTTACTTCAAGGCAGCCTTGCTCTGTCAGCTCGCGTATCTCTGCCAAAATTGCCTCCGGCAGACGGCTGCGTTCCCTTCCCCGCACATAGGGCACAATGCAGTAAGTACAGTAGTTGTTGCAGCCGTACATGATCGACACCCAGGCCTTGAGGCCTATTTGTCGCACGCGCGGCAAGTTTTCCCGTACTTCTCCTTCTTCCACGACCTCTAGTACTTGCCCGCCATGAGCTTGGGCTTCCTCCAGCAAACGGGGGAAGTCAGGCAAATTGTGTGTGCCGAAAATCAGATCAAGGTAGGGGAACTTGACCCGCAGGCTCTCCGCGACGTCTGCTTGCTGCGGCATACAGCCCGAAATCCCCACGACTAGGGAAGGTTTTAGCTGCTTGAGTCTAGCCAGTTCCCCCAGCTTGCCATAGACTCTGCTTTCGGCGTGCTCGCGCACACAGCAGGTGATCAACAGGATAATGTCTGCCTCTGACTCGCTCTCTGCCCGGCTATACCCCATGCTAACGAGAAACCCCGCCAACACTTCTGCATCGGCCTCGTTCATTTGGCATCCAAATATATGGAAATAGTATTTCATGACGCGCCTCCATAGTCCGTATCGCTCTATTTTACCACGTGTCCCTAGCTCTACAACACAAGCGGCGTCACAGCAACCTGTGACGCCGCTACTTTCTCCTGTCTCGAAGCACCCTACTTGGCGCGCTGTAGTAGCTCAACAATATCGCGCGCAGCGTGCGGCCGTGCAAGTTCACGCGCCATACGCGACATGCAGGACAAGCGCACTTCGTCGTGGATGAGATCAGCTAGTTTGGGAGCTAGTGTTGACTCCTCAAAATGGATGGCCGCCAGCTGTTCCACAAGAAAAGTGGAGTTTCGCCACTCTTGCCCTGGGATCGGTGATACAAAGACCAAGGGCACGGCCATGGCTAAAGCTTCGGCACAGGTTACACCTCCGGGTTTTGTCACCAAAACGTCTGCCGCAGCCATATAGGCTTCGACGTTCTCTACAAAACCCAACACAGTTACCGGATTAACAAAACGTACCGCTTTAAGTTCGCGCAGCAAAGACTCATTGGTGCCTGCAAGTACAATCATCTGGCTGTCAGACATTGAGCTGTCTAGCAGCCGCACTAGCTCCGACGGGGTCCCCATCCCGAGACCCCCACCCATCACTAAGACAGTGGGCTTGTTGTTAAGTCCTAAGGCTAGGCGAGCTTCTATTTTGCTCGGAGGATTGGCAAATCGCGGGCGGATAGGGATGCCCAGCGGAGCCAGTGCCGCCTTCTGCACATCCAAATGCCTAATGAGCGGCATAAGCTTGTGTGAAGCTAGGACATATGTATCTATCCCTGGATTAACCCATGTGTAGTGCACGGTAAAGTCAGTGACAGCCGCCACCAATCGCACAGGCTCACCTAATCTCAGTTTAAGTGCCGCCAACAACCCCGCCGGGAAGCTATGGGTACATAATATGGCCTCGGGTCTGTGCAGCGCTAGCAGGCGCTTAAATTTTCTGCACAGCAGCTTATTGATGAGGGAGGCGAAGTCAAACAGCATGGGTTCTTCCGTCCACTGATAGAGTTTACCGTAAACACTGGGTGTATAACGCAACAGCTTGAGGTAACTCTCTAACAGAACTTTCGAGAGAAAGGGACTGACGAACTCAAGCCCGTCGATGACCTGTACTGCGTGCCCTTGACATTTTGCCTCAAGGGCCAAAGCCTGCGCGACTTGGTTGTGGCCATGACCGATGGACGCGGAAAAGATCATTACATTCACTGACTCAACCCACCTCGCCTGCTACTGCAACCCCATCTTACCATATCCAGAGGTAAAGCGGTGAGTAGTGCGAAGTGTTAGAGCGTTCGCATGGCTATATCCCGACTGGCAACGATATCCACATTAAGTCCAAGTATCTTGGCATAGGTAACTTGCCCCGCCTTTATCGGAGCGTCTACCACAATTTCGCTCAGCATTTGCACGCCAACAGCAATACAGTCCTTGGGCATGGCCGCAGAGGAAACACCGGGCAGCAGAGGCAAAACGCCGCCTCTGACACGCACAGTGGTGGTTAACATACGCAGAGGATTGGTAGCTTCCGCTACCGCATAGCTTTTTCCCCGCGTACAGATATAGCCCTGCACTTTAGGTGTTTGCCCCGCTTCGATACTTACCTCACCTATGCAACCAACAGGACAAACGATGCATATCACCTTATGGCTAGCACTCATGCCTCTACACTCCCTCCCTAAGCGACACGCACAGCGCTTCTGCTCCGCGTTCTAAGGCGAGGGTGTTAATGTCCACTGCGATCATCTCGCTTGGCTTGGCCACAGGGAATCTCCTTACTAAGAGCTTTTGCTGTCCTCCCGACACGGTGAGAG
>QLUS01000089.1 GCA_018725535.1 Bacillota bacterium | reverse complement strand
AGACCAAAAACAGCGCAAGCAGCGTCTTTTGGCACTGCTGAACCGGAAATAGTCATAACGGGGGGAGCGATCCCCCCGTTCAGGAAAACAGGGGCGCATGGACACGCTGCATTTTCTTCAGCGGGTTCTACCGACAGATGGGTTCTACGTCACAACGGTTATCAACGCGGGACAACCGCCGAGGCAGGGCTTCTTCATATCGGTAGATGATCTCGCAAAGGCGGTGGTTGCATCCGACCAGCGGGGCAACAACACATACTTCGCAATCTCCAGTTTCGTAGAGAAAGGAAGCCGCAAGCAGGATAACGTCAGAGCCACGCGAGTGCTGGTACTGGACGTGGATTGTGGGGAAGGCAAGCCGTTCCCATCCTGGAAGGAAGGGCTGCTGGCCCTTGGTAGATTCGTCATCGCTACAGGGCTGCCCAAGCCCATGGTCGTGCATTCAGGCAACGGCCTGCATGTGTACTGGGTACTATCCGCTGATCTCGCGCCACAGCAATGGCGACCCCTGGCGAATGCGCTAAAAACAGCGGCCAAGGACAAAGGCTTCGAGGTAGACACGGCAGTCCCGGCGGATAGTGCCCGGGTGCTGCGTCCTGTTGGTACGACCAACCCTAAGAATGGCGTGCGGGTGCGGTTGCTGGTGGACACTGTTCCGGCGGCAGTCAAAGTAATAGCTGCTGCGCTTGATGCGTACCTCGTAGGGCCACAGATCCTTCCTGCGGACCGGCGGCAAGCAACCAATAGCGCTAGCGCATTGGCGCAGGCTCTTGTCGTGGTTGCCGATTTTCCTCCTGCTGTTGGCGCTGTGGTGATGGTCAAGTGCCAGCAGATCAACTGGGGTGTGAAGAACCAGGTCAGTGTAAACGAGCCGTTTTGGTACGGCATGCTTGGTGTGGCTGCGTACTGCACCGAACCGGAGGAAGTAGCCATTGCGTGGTCCGAGAACCATCCGGGCTACAATGCTGACACGACACTACGCAAACTTAACCAGTGGAAGAGCGCTACTATCGGCCCTACGACGTGCAGCAAGTTCAACGAGTTGCGCCCCGGTGGATGTAAAGGGTGCAAGTACAAAGACAAGATCGGCTCTCCTGCTCGGCTGGGTGTACAGTACACCGAAGTTGCCCCGGCGCAAGATGCCCCACAGCATGTAGCCACGGATATACCGATGCCTCGCGGGTTCAAGCGCACAGCTAAGGGGATCGTGCTGACGGTGGACGATACCGACATAGATGTGACCCCTTTTGACCTTTATCCTGTGTCCTATGGCCAGGATGAATCACTGGGCTACGAAGTGGTCCTGTTTCACTGGTATCGGCAGCACAAGGGGTGGCAGGAACTCGTGATGCGTCAGGCCGATCTGACCAAGCCACGAATCAAGGACTTCACAACCAACATCGCAGACCAGGGGATTGTTCTCACCTCGGAAAGACAAACGGAGTATTTTCAAATCATGCTGCGCTCATACATGGACGAGCTACGGCAGAAACGCGCCATGACCAATCTCTACGCCACGATGGGGTGGAAGGAGAACTTCTCTCAGTTCGTGATTGGCGACACGGTTCTGCGCCGCGAAGCTGACGGGTCCGTCAGCCAGGCTTCTGTGAGTCTCACATCCGCCACTGCCCGAATGGGGCACGAACTATGGGGCACCGCAGGGTCGCGAGACGCATGGGTAAATTTCACTTCCCTGGTTGCCAAAGCTGACCTACGAGCACACATGTTCGCGCTTGCCGTGGGCTTCTCTGCGCCTTTGTATGCGTTCACTGGCCTGAAGGGTTTGACTGTTTCGCTGTATGGCCCTACAGGGGGCGGCAAATCCCTGGCCCAGATGTGGGTGCAGTCTATCTACGGCGATCCCGAGAGGCTGCACTTTGCTGCCAAGTTCACGCAGAATACCCTGTTCAGCCGCATGGGTCTGTATTCCCACATGCCCATGACCATTGACGAAGTAACGCTGATGGCTGACATGGAAGTGGGTGACTTCCTCTACTGGGTCAGTCAGGGTCGGGACAAGGCGCGGCTTGATCGCAGGGCTGAGGAGCGGGAAGCCAAGACATGGGCGATGCCTGTGATCGTCTCGACCAACAAATCGATGAACTCTAAACTTATTGCTAGTGGCCTGGACACCGATGCCCAGATTGCCCGCATCCTTGAGGTCAGCGTCCCGTCCAGTAGCCTCTTCACTCGTAACAGTACGGCGGGGCGGAGAATCTATGAGTTCATCACCAATAACTACGGCCATGTGGGGCGTGAGTTCGTGACCCGTCTGCTGGAAATGGGCGAGGCCGGTGTTCGTGCAGCCATTGCCGAGGCCACCAGCAGTTTCCAGGCCAGGCATAAATCCCACTTTTCAGGCGAGGAACGATTCTGGGAACAAGCCCTCGTCCTTGCTGATCTGGCAGCGAGGATGGCGAAGGACTGGGGCTTGATCGCGTTTGACCACGGGGCGGGGATCGAGTGGGTACTGGCGCAACTCGGCTCCATCCGGCGTAGTGTGGCCGAGTTCAAGATTGATGCCTTCGACCTGCTGTCGGAATACCTCAATCAAATGGCTAAGGCACAGGTACGGATATTTCACACCGGCAGCCAGAAACCTGTCATGGATCACACCCTTATACCCCAAGGCGAGATCAGGGTTCGGTTTGACCTCTATCGCAAAACTAGCACTGAGGTAATTACCAGGGGAGTCCTCATGGTGGACCGTGTCCACTTTCGCAAGTGGCTATCCACACGCGGCGCAGATTACAGGTCCTTCATGACGGACCTTGCTGGAGAAGGAATTATTGTCACGCCGAAAACCAACAAGGCATATCTCGCCAAGAACACGCACCTCAAACTGGGCCAGTCCTACGTGATTGGGATCAACCTCAAGCATCCCCGGCTACAGGACATCCTCACTGATGGGGACCAAGCCATTGACGACTTGATCTACAACCAGTTAAAAGTGGTGGTGCCCTAGCCGTCCTCCTCCAGTCCGAACAAGGACTGGATGCGTTCCGTTTCGGGACGCATCGCCATGGGAGCGGATCGCATGTACCGCTCAGACGCAGGGCGCCGCGCTTCTCGCAATGCGCGGTTGGCTGACCGTATGAAGTTCCTGATCTCCAATCCGGTGCCCCGGGCTGCCTCGTTCCATTCACGTACCATGTCCACCGCAGCCTGCGCACGGTCGGCGTCCCCAGCGAGGCGGGCCGAGACATACATCCCACGATATGTTGCTGCGATGTCCCGCTGGTAGTTGCCCAGCCGGACAGCTACGCGCACAACGTCGTTCTCTTGCACCGCTGCGGATGGAAAGAACCCCAGCGCCCGGGTGAGGTAAGTACCCCAGTGCAGATTTTCGCTGACCACGTACCCCTTTTGGTTCACGATGGCGCCGGCTGAGGTATACGCCCGGATGTCGCCCATGGCGCGGAGCATGGTAACAGGCGACTCGCGCAGGATGCCGGTGAAGGTGGTGGTGTCATCCTTCAGCCCAACCGTCTCCAGCCCATACTTGGCAATGTTGCCGGCCGTGACGATGGAGCCTTGCAGGAATGAAGCTATCGGCCCGGCGATCTCTATCAGTTCGCGCCCAATGTCGGCGTTGGGAAGCCCCATACCGGTGCCGGGAACTATGTCCGACAGTGACACACGATCTGCCACGTTGGCAGGCAGGAAGTTGTTGAGCACTCCACGCCACAACACAGGTGTCATACCCGGAGCAACGGCGTCCAGTGCTTCGGTCAACGTCCGCTCTGCTGTACCCTTCCAGAAACGGCCTGGGGCGAAGCCTAGCCCCTGGGCAATGGTGTCAGCAAGGTCCATCAAATCCTCGGCAAACGGCAGACCCTTGAGGCCGGCCAGCGAAACGAGAATGCCCAGGGCCAGCAACTGCTCCTTGCGGGGCAGAGCTGCCAGCATTTGGACCGTGTTGACGGGGAACATCATATACATGAACATGAACTGCCGAACATCCCCCCGGAAGAACGCCGGCCGGTTGAACATGGGGTACTCGCCCAGCGTGTTGTCGATCATGTTCACGGCGGCGTAGTCGGCTTTACCGAAAGCAAACTCGGTGAGCGCTTCACCCCCCAGCCCCATGGCTTTGCCCTCTTGTAAGGCGCGGTCATACTCTAGCCGGAATACCGCTAGACCCGTTGCGCGTCGAGCGGCTTGTTCGGTGTAGGTAAACAGGCCCATCCATGTTTTCGCAGCCGCCTGCCCCCAGCCGGAAGTCACTCTGCCCCTGGAACTACCGAGCAGCGCGTTGAACAACGCAGCCTGCATGGAGCCAGCGGACACTTCTTTCTGCATGAACCGGGCCTCGGTCTCGGTGAAGCCCGATGCTTTCAGCTTCTTGGGACTCGCCAGCAGATCGTTCCAGAACCTCACATTGCTTTGTGCCGGGTTCTTCACGGCGCTGAGAGCATGGGTCAAGGCCATAGAGGAATGCGCCCAGCCGTAGCCGCCGCCAAAGCCATTCTTATTGTTGTACCCGGCCATGGAGGGCAGTACGTTAGTGGTCAGGGCGATCACGTTAAGCATGCCTGTGGCGAGTGACCCCCCCAGTTGGGCGAACGTAGTTGCCGTGCGCAGCGTGGATGCCATTTCACCGGACGCGAAGTCGGTGAACTCCACATCGGCCTGTGCATCAAGGAACTCTATCAGCCTACGGCCACGGTCCTTGTATCGGTTTGCCTTTATGGGCGACTCTTTCACCACGTAGGACCAGTGGTAGTCATCGAGTTCACGCTTAGCTGCGAGCTGCACAGCCTCCGGCACGCCGGGGGTCTTTTGCGCAGCTTCCCAGGCAGCCTTGCGGCGGTCGTATTCCACCTGATCGCCACGCCACAGACGCTCGCTCTCGGGGTCGCCATCGGTATACAGTTTGTCTATTAGCCAGCGGTTGGTCTTGCGAGCCACTACGGATGCCGTGGACTCCAGGTGCTTGGAGACATATTTCACTGTGTTGGGGTCTTGGCCCGGAGTACCCAGGCGTTGCAGGCGAGCACGTGCCCGGGCGTTTTGCCGAGTCATGCCGACAATCAGGCGCTTGCGTTCTGCCGGGGTGACGCTCACGCCGAAGTGGATGAGGGTCTGTACTACGTCATTGAGGTTGACCACAGTCGGGGCAGTGACAGTTCCCCGTGCAGTCTCAGGCTGCGCCACGAGGCGCACCGAGCGCACCTGGTGCTCGCCGTCCTCTACCGTCTCCATGTCGAACACACCCCCCTCACGGGCTTCACCAAACATTTCGTTGGTGTCATTAGCGATGCGCTCGGCCTCGGCCCGGTTGTCTACCTGCACGAACATGAGGTGGCGACGATATTCTTCACTGACCTTGAGCACCCGACCGGTCTTGGGGTCCACCGCCTGGATGCGCACCTGCCATAGGCCTTCACGACCGAACGGAACGTAGCCGCCCGCGATGGATCGCTTGGCGAACATTTCGCTGTCGATTTTGTTGGTCTCAGTCAACGCCAGACTCTGGATTGCCTGCTGGACGGCGAAGCGTTCCTGCCCCTGTCTGGGAATCTTGCTACCCGCTTTGAGCGCGTCGATACCAGCAACCACATCGTCGTAGGCCGCGCCCTCGAAGAACTCGCCCAGCAGCGCCTCGTACTTGTCGCGATCACGGGCAAGCAGCGCCTCATTCCATGAGGCGATCAGCTTCTGGGCGCGGTCCTCGGCCTCGGGCGTGATGATTATTTGCCCCTTCTGGTCGATTGTGGAGCCAACCTGCCGCAGCGCGAGAAACTCGGCCGAGATACGTCGCAGGAAATTTTTGTCGTCGTCGGTCAACTCCCGTCCAAGGAGGACTTGCGCAACGGTCTGCACCTGCATCTGCTCGCCCTTGGCCGCAGCATAGTTTGCCAGCAGTATGTCGATAGCCGACTGGTCCATGGTGGCCCGGACCTCGTTGTACATCTTCCAGACGTGGCCGTCCGCCGTCAGTTCCGGCATGGCCGGGAACTCCACTTCCACCTCGTAGGTGGCCGATGGCGCCTCCAGCAGACCCTTGTATTCGCGCTCGATGGCGCGACGTTCCTTGGCATCCTTCACGCCCACCAGCTCAGCATCCCGTTCCCTGCCGAGTTGCGCCCGCTTGGCATCCGTCATGGGGCGCTCGCGCAGTTCGGTGAACGTGAAGCCTTTGCGGAACTCATCCAGCGGGATCATGCCGCGCTGCTGCAGAACCGCATAGACCCCCTCGTTGATAGTAGCGCGGCCATCCACAATCGTGACTAGCTTGCCCAGCTTCTCCAGTTCGCTGTCGGTCATCTGTCCATGCTTGATGCGCGAGGTGACGTTCAGCAACTTGTTGGCCGCTGCCAGATCGGCCACGCTTGCCCCTTTCGTCCA
>QLUS01000088.1 GCA_018725535.1 Bacillota bacterium | reverse complement strand
GGGCCTCATCGGCATAGAACACGTCGCAGATCCATAGTGTGCCCAAGTTGAGCTCCTCCGCCCGGAGGAGCATGTTTTGTATCGCCGCCCCAATGCTTTGGGAGTCCACTAGGGACCAATAGAGATTTGCGCCGTTATCGGCGTCTTCAGCCGAGGCGTAGGGGTTATGCACCATGATGCACACGGGGGCCTGCCGCATGGCTTTGGCCGTCCACTCCGCACTGCCGGTCTGGTGCTCCTGCTCCTTTAGATGGTGTAGCGTGGACTCAAGAATATCTATTAGCGTCGTTTTCTTCTCACCCTGTAGCACGGTAAAGTGCCACGGTTGCTTGTTCTTGCCCGAGGGCGCGAGAACACCCGCTATGAGAACTTGCTCGATAAGCTCGCGCGCTACGGGCTGGTTTTTAAACTTGCGGATGCTGCGTCGCGTGGAAATGGCCTGCAGGATTTGCATGGTGACCTCCTTAATGCTAGCTGAATCGCGGTTGTGAAGCAAAAGGCTCCGTCCCTTTTGCTTCTTTTCGCAGGCGACAAAGGCGCGCACGATGCCGCGCATATCATCGCCGCGCAAAGCATTTCTTACTGCGCTACGAATGCGCCGCCGACACCCGAGGAGCCCCAGCCATGAATGATAACCACAGCTTTAACCCCTTGCCGCTTATATGTGGCAAGCGAGTTTTTCATGTGCATAAGAGCATGTTCGACCGAGGGGCCGCCCTGTTCTAGAGTGTAGCCACTTTCTTCATTGCTCTTCCCACGCCCCCTACAATTTGTCGTCGCGCCTGTCTAGTGAAAATATTACCGCTAGCACGCCTGCCACGGCGCGGTAAAGTTCGACCGGAATCTCTTCCTGTAGCTTAAGTCCAACCAACAGCTGCGCTAAGTCGGCGTCGTGATGTACTGGCACTCCCGCAGATACGGCAGCGTCGACAATCCGCGCGGCGAGTTCTCCTCGGCCTGCTGCCACCACTTTAGGAGCTCCGCCGCTGTGTTGGTGGTATGAAAGCGCCGCAGCTAACTTGCGTTGTTCCTTCATGCATTACACCTTAAGATCTACGGCGGTGTAGCCTGCTAGTGGTGCGGGCGGAAACACATCGAGCACAGATAACACTAAGCCTGCGTGGCAACGCAAATTGCCAAAAGTTGCGCCACCCGCTTTTATAGCGGCAGCGATCGTTGCACGTCCGTCCTCTATGTGCTGGAGCAGTTCGGGGGCGTTGGCGTGGCAAACAAGGTCTATTTGCCCGGCGCGATACGAAAAAGCTAGCCATAATTCGCCGTAGTGCATGGTTTGTACCCGCACTGCCACTTGGATGTCTTCTGATGGCAGCTGTCCCGCTACGTCATCTCGCATTACATATAACTCGCCGTGATGCGCCTCGCTCTCCCACCACACAACTTTTACATCGGGGTACAGCGGTGACGCCGCAGCATCATTAATTTGCCGTAGGGCAAGGGGGACTTCCTCTGCCGCCGCCTCGCCGGGCAGAAAGCTTGCTACCAATCGTGCTATAGCCCCCTCATAGTCTATGCCCACCGAATTGCCCCAACCGAGAGCGTTAAGGTAGGCGGCGAGTTTTTCGGGGGAGAACGTTGTAGTGTCAGCCAGTATTTTGCGCATGGCGTCAGGGTGTAATGGCACCATCCAACCAAACAAGGCTTTGGCGATTAATTGCAGGCGGGGGTTAGTAGATAAACCGAGTTGGCGTAAGGCGGGCCCTAAATCAGTGCCCTGGGGGATAGAAGGCGTGGTTACCATGCGCAACACAATGTGTTGATCTAGACTAGGTTCTGGGCGTAAATGGATAACCTGCCCCGGCAGGAAGGTAAGCTCACTTTCGCCGCGTAGCAAGACGCCCGCCATGCGAAGTAGTACAGTCGTCGACTCTTGCCTGAGCACCGTCGCCCGGTAGATTGTGCCCGGTTCGAGCTGTAAGTTTGACTGTTCTTGTGTTGCAGTAGCACCTGCGAGTCTCACAGCCGGAATAATCATGCATCCTCTCCTTTTGGGGAGTCATTGTACTTTCGATTCGCTTCGCCTAAAAAATCCCTGCTATACGCGCGGGGCTTAGTGCGAGCTGAGAGGTACTTTTTAAAAGGATATAAGCGTAGCCATCAAGAATGTAGATGGGATGAATTCAGGCTCGCCTGAACCACAACGAAGGGAAGATGAACAATGAAAGTTTCGGTGCGCTGCATGGTGCCGCGCGATGTGGTAGCAGATGCAATCATAGTGGGTGTGTATGAGGGAGCCGGTCAGCTTACCTCCGAAGCGGCAAGTGTGGACGTCTTGTGCGGTGGGTTGCTCAAGCAATTGCTCGACAAGGGAGAAATCACCGGCAAATTAAATGAAGTGGCGACGATTTATCCCCCTAGCCAAACCGTACGCAAGGTAGTTGTAGTTGGCTTGGGTGCTGCAGACAAACTCGATGTCGAAAAGCTGCGTCAAGCGGCAGCCAACGGCATTAAAGCCGCTGCTAAGGGCAAGGTCAAAACTGTTACCGCGCATGTGCTGGGTGCGGGGGCATCGTCTATTAACCTCGAAGATGCCGCAGCCGCCTTAATAGAGGGAGCGTTGCTCGCTACTTACAGCTACGACGTGTTAAAGAGCAAGCAGGAAGAAAAAACGCTCTCAGAGGTGATTTTGCTTTGTGCAGGCCCAGAGGCGATATGCACGATAGAGCAGGGGGTTAAGCGCGGCGTCGTTATGGCCGAGGCAGCTAACCTAGCGCGCGATCTCGTCAATGCCCCCGCTAATCACATGACCCCGACCCATATGGCACAGAAGGCCGAGCAAATTGCCAAGGAATGTGCGCTGCACTGCGAAGTGCTGGAACGCGCCGACATGGAACGCCTCGGTATGGGTGCTTTGCTAGGTGTGGCCAAGGGTAGCGCTGAACCACCAAAGTTGATTGTGTTGCGCTACGAAGGCAATCCCGGCGGCGAAATAAGGGCCTTTGTGGGCAAGGGACTAACCTTTGACAGTGGTGGCATCTCTATTAAGCCTGCCGAAAATATGCACCATATGAAAAATGATATGGCGGGGGGCGCAGCGGTACTCGGCGCTATGCAGGCCATCGGCAAGCTCAAGCCTAAAGTCAATATTCTAGGGATTGTGCCGGCTACCGAAAATATGCCTGCGGGTAATGCGCTAAAGCCCGGCGACGTCATTACCGCCATGACCGGCAAAACAATCGAGATTATCAGCACCGACGCCGAAGGTCGCCTCATCTTAGCGGACGCTGTGGCCTATGCAGTGAAGCTTGGTGCCAGCAAAATTGTGGACATCGCCACCTTGACCGGAGCTTGCGGCATCGCGCTAGGTAGCGTGTACTCGGCGGTTATCACCAATTGCGACAAACTAGCCCAAGACTTGCAGGCGGCCGCAGCCACAACCGGCGAACGTTACTGGCCCATGCCTAACCACGACGATTATCGCGAAATGATTAAAAGCCCCGTTGCCGATATTAAGAACAGCGGCGGACGCATGGGTGGCGTGATGACGGGCGGGCTGTTTATTGGCGAGTTTGTCGGCGAAACCGCTTGGGCGCACCTCGACATTGCTCCCACAGCCTATACCGAGACCGAGAAACACTATCAACCCAAGGGAGCCACAGGGGTAGCTACCCGCACGCTAGCAGCACTGGCTTTGCTATGGGGTGAGCGTAGCTAATGCCCATTAAGCTAATTTCTTGGAACGTTAACGGCATCCGCGCCTGTATGGGCAAGGGATGCTTAGAGTACTTTACGGCCATGGAGGCAGATTTCTTTTGTTTGCAAGAAACAAAGCTGCAAGCCGGCCAAATCGAGCTCGACCTGCCGGGCTACCAGCAGTTTTGGAACTATGCCGTAAAAAAAGGCTATTCCGGCACAGCAATCTTCGCTAAGCACACTCCGCAGTCTGTACGCTACGGCATAGGCCTACCCCAGCATGACACCGAGGGCAGGGTGGTGGCCCTAGAGTATGCCGACTTTTGGCTAGTTAATGTCTATACCCCCAATTCGCAGCCCGAGCTGGCACGTCTTAGCTATCGCATGGAGTGGGAAGACGCGTTTTTCGACTATCTCCAAAGCTTAAACCAGCAAAAGCCGGTAATCCTGTGCGGCGACCTCAATGTGGCACACCAAGAAATAGACCTTAAGAACCCGAGCAGCAACCGCAGAAATGCCGGTTTCACCGACGAAGAGCGCGCGAAATTGTCCCGCTTGCTGGACGCCGGGTATACTGACACGTATCGCTATTTTTACCCCGACAAGACAGACGCCTATACGTGGTGGTCATACATGATGAAAGCGAGAGAGCGCAATACGGGCTGGCGCATCGACTATTTTGTCGTAGCTAGCGCACTAATCAACCGCATGGTCGACGCCGAGATTCATTCTCATGTACATGGTAGCGACCACTGCCCGATTGCCCTGATTTTGCGGCCCTAGTTCATGCCGGTCTAGAGCGATGTGTCGGCATCACAAGGGCGCAGCAGGTGAAAAACTGCTGCGCTTTCTACTTGCCGTTCTGCGACGAGCTTGTACCCTTGCTTGGCATAAAACAGATTTGCGCTGGGAGAAGTTGTATAGAGATAGACATGAGATTGCGAAGAAGCTGCGACCACCACACCGTGCGCATGACCGAGCAAAGCCGCTGCTAACCCGCGTCCCTGGTAATTAGTGCGGACTGCCAACATCGAAATCTCCGCCACGCGGTTGGGCAAGTCTGCTGGTCGCCGCGTTGCTGCAGCCATGGCCAAGGCCTTTCTCAAGCGCATACCCGGTACAATCTTAAGAAAGCGCACCAAGTTGCGGCGTACCGACCACTGCGGCGCTTGCCCGTCGAGCCCCGCTATGCCTACTACTGCGGCCAAATCGTCATCAACACGCACGCCAAACAAGGGGTTGCCTTCTTCCATGGCGTGCGCGACCCACGCCTCCATAAACCTATGGTAATGCAAGTCTTTGCCGCGCGCGGTGTTGGCGAAAATGAGCTTAAACGCCGGGTCTTCACGAAACGCGTCGGCTAAGACCGCGGCAATGGCTGGCGCATCTTCTGGGGCCAGAGCAACAATCTCGATGTCGGGACGGATAGTCCCGCGCGTCATGGCATGACTCCGGCGACGCGAACATGCACACGGCTGGCATTGGCGTCGATTCTTAACTCGAGTCTTTGCGTCGCGGAGTCGAAGTTTGGCGATGTGTAGACACCGCCAACTTGGCTCCATGCGCCGTCCACACGTACAGAACTAGCCTGCGGAGCAACGGTGATTCTGGCGGCTGTGGCATGAGGGATAACGATTTCAACGTTTGACGCATTGGCTGTGATTCTGACGCTTGAGATTCCATCCCGAGCGGGCAAAGAGAGCGAGCTGTGGCTAGCGTTAAGTATTAGGTCTAGTTCGTATACATCAAGGTGTCTTAGGTCTATCTCGCCCCTGCTGGCCGCAGAAAATATGTCGAGCGAAAGCGGTAAGCCCCGGCTTAGCTCAAGTTCCCATCTATCAATGCGGGAGGTGCCAAGGGTGACCCTGCGGCGAGATTGCGAAGGGCCAATAAATAACTGCCCAGGACCTGCAGCCCCCGGACCGCGTCCGGCAAAGTCAATGCGCGGCGCGGAACCATAGGTTAGCAGGCGATAAAACGACGGCGAGCCATCGGGCAAAGCGGCGAGGTTGAGCACCCCGGCCGTGATGTCGAGCTCGACCCGCGCCTCGGTCAGCCCCTGCACCAGTTCAGAATGCTCGACACCGGCGCCTTTTCCCCAGTCGCCCTGCCGCGCTGGTGCTAAGAAAAGATATCCGGCAGTTAGCACGACAAGCAAGAGGAGCACGGTCGCGAGCTTGGCTCCCCGTCGCCCAAACAAAATTTCAAAGCCCCACGCGACCACGAGCAGCGGCCACAGGCGCCACACATGGGCCCATATATCTGGGGGTAAAAAGCCGAAATTTCGCAAAAGCAGCACTGCGCCGATCAGGACCAGGACGACGCCTTCGATCATGACCTGCGCCTCGCTCCCTGTATTATAAGGGCAAACCCACACAGGATAAGCACACCAGGCCACACCCAGCGCGAGTCAATCCACCACATGAGGTTAAAACTGCGCAGCAAAAGAAAAGCACCCAGCACCACAATCGCGCCGCCCAGCACAGCTCTGGGCACGCGGGACTGACGCGTCTCTGCGCTTGCGCGTTCGGGCTTCTTTGAGGCAAAAGTCTGCTCCAAACGCTCGCCCAATTCTTCTGCCGTCTCCGCCAGTTCCTTGATGTTCGCCTCCACCCCTTGGGTCGGCGACGCCGCCCGCATCGACTCTTTGGGTACAATCAAGGCCATGGCGATATAGGCGATAAAACCTATGCCGTCAAAGAACATTAACGCGGCCATAGCTATCCTCACTAGCGTCGGGTCAAGCCCAAAATAGTCGGCCAGTCCTCCGCACACCCCCGCGATCACGCGGTTATCCCTACTGCGATAGAGACGCTTCTGCACAACG
>QLUS01000087.1 GCA_018725535.1 Bacillota bacterium | reverse complement strand
ATTAAAGGCCGGCGGGAATCCTTACGGTACCAGTGTGAGTGTCGATGACGCCGGAAACATGAAAGAAGACGTGCAGGGCATCGCCCGCAGTTTATATGGCACCGCCTATGACTAGGATGAATAGCACAATGGCGATAATCTGCGGACCAGAGTCCCCAGCAAGAACAAACACTGGCGCCCCAAACCAGTCCACGCGGGAGATGCCCCGCACACCGTGAGCCGTGTAGCTCATCGTGAGGTGGTCGAATGTCCCGCTGGGTACGACGTAGGTCACTAAACCCGTCACCACAAGCATAAGCATTAGCACCAGCATAGCGCTCAGAAACACCTTGGAGGCAGTGTTGTTCATTAGATAAATACCCTCCTTGCGGTTTAATCAGAATAGCTCGATGGCGATGGTCTGGTTATGCAGAGCGGGCCATTTGCGCGCACGTTGGTCCCTTACAAGTATATTGCATCCGTCGGAGTGCGCGAAGAACTTGGCCGTATCCTAGGTCGGTAGCGGACTTCAAGCTGGGGTTAGAAGAGCAACTACAGAGCGCGCGTTACTCGCCGCGTGTGTAGCGTCTCTGGGTTAACAGCTGCGTGCGCTTCTGCCCAAGCCGCGTGGGTTTCCTGCCACTCGGCCTCGGTCAGGGTCTGCTCGCGGTAGCGACAAGACTCGAAGCGCTGCAGGATCGTGGTTAGGGCATGCGGCGGTAGAAGCGACATAAGCGTATGCACGTACTCCTGCATAGTTTCACTGTGCTTGCGGGGGCGCGCTAGTTTTGTGCCCCAGAGCTCGATAAAGCGAATAACTTGCCAAATGTCCTTGGGCTCGCGTGGGAGCAGAGGACGTTTGGCTTTATTTTTACGTGCCCACCAGAGCTTCGGTAAACGAAACTCGACCTGCAGGGGCTCGCGTTCATCCCCATGCGAAGGTCCCTTGTTGGCAATCTGTCTCGCGAGCGCAACGTAAAGAACCGCCACAAGAAACACCCCAAACAAGATGCCCAGTATTTGCAGAAAAATGGGGTTGACCTCGGCTAGTTCGCGCATCTCGGGGAGGAGGTTTTCTAGCAAACGTTCACCCTCCTCGGGCGGCGTAGTGGTGCGACCGCGCGCTAAGCTCTGTAAAAATCGCAGCACGGCGACCAGTGCTCCGACTACATAGCCGAACGGATACAGCACTAACAACAACAGTTCGCGTCCCAGCCCGGCAATCATAGCGAACATAGGCCGCATACTAAATACGCCCCGCCCGGCTAGGGCAACAGCCGCGAAGAACATAAAGGTGGCACCGAGCATCCACACAGCCCCCCTGTAGGTAGGGGCGTGCTTCGACATTACCTCAACATGTTGCTCCCATGTGAAGCCAAGCGAAAGCAGGCTGGCCAGCGAAAAGCCGAGCAGCGCGTCTACGGTTGGCAGCGGCCCAGCGAATGGCGCCACAAAAAGCGCGAGTCCCATAAAGACAGAAACTAGAGTGAGCCATTCCCGCACTTCCACATACTCCCAATCAGCGGTCGCTATGGAGGGTGCCATGAGGCAAATCGCGTAGAAGGTGAAAGCAAAAACTGATAGGGCTAAAGCGCCTACGTTCATCAGGATGTTGGCAGTAGCTGCCGCAGCTAAAGCGGTAGCTTGGGTAAGCGTCATGCGCTGCCACCAGCGGCATTTTCCGCATAGACGCGCCAGCGCCAGCGAAACGACGCCAAATAGCAGCATTTGCCAGGATGCGGGCACTGGCAGGTTCGCTGTGTGCAGCAGAGTACTTAATATGCTGGCCCAAGTGTGCATCACTATCGCCAAAGCAGCAAGCGCGAGCGTTTGAGCTAGGAACAGACGCACTTTACTGTACATTCATACATCCCTGCCTTTGTATCCAAAGCATCGATGCGTCGTCAAACAGAGGGTTCGCCACACTCCCTGTATATACCACGCGTAAGGGCGAGCGGCGTATCTCTGCTTGCTCCAGAACATCTATAATTTCCTCGGTCAGGCTAGGGGTCACTAGCACCAGTGTAGTGCCGAAATGCCGCTGCTCTAACGCTGAAGCGATAAAGGTACTAGGCTTCCAGAGTGCGTATCGGTTAGCTAGCCCGAGTGTGGCCAAGAAACTTTGCATATGCTCCTCGCCCGCACCGAGGCTTAGATCGGTAATGTAGTCGTTAGCGGAAACACCCACGCTACCATGGTTTTCTAGCAAGGCTACGCCTAGACTTGCGGTGACCTCAATCGCCCACTCGGTTTCGGCGCTGTCAAGCCCCTGCCATACCTGGTCGTTGTTGGAAAGATTTAACAGGAGTTGCACGCTGATGTGGGCGGATGGCTCGTGCACGTGCACCAATAGGCGCGCGGCCTTGGCTGTGGCCTTCCAGTTGATTCGGTTTAAAGAGTCGCCGGGTGTGTATTCGCGCACGCCTCGCAGGCGCAAGGGGTCCTCGTGCAGGAAGCTCCGCAAAGAGCTTTCGCCAAGCATCGCCAAGGGACGACACCACAGCTCACTTAGCGCATGTACCTTTGGGTAAACGAGTATTTGCGCTTGCGGCCCAAACTGCCACTGCTCGCGTCCGTAACCGAAGGGTCCGGCCAAATCAACCCGAGTGGGGCCCACAATGTACACACCGCGGCTAGGGCAGCTTACGGCGTAGTGGCGTCGAACCCTTTGCCACATGCCGAGTCTAAAGGCGTGCTGCAGGACGCGCTTTTGTCTGTCGGCCGTCAGTGTGCCTCCATCGATTTCAAGCCCTAGGGGGAGTTCGTCCCAGACCTGTAACAGCGAAATCGGGAAGAAGCTCCGATTTTCAATTTCCACAGTCAGGCGAAGGATATCGCCCGGCCAGGCAAAGCGTTCTGAGAAAACGGTCTTGTAGGTCAGCGTTGCTTGCCCCGACTGTGCATAGTAGCGGGGTAGATACATTAGGAGCAGGCATCCGGCCCCAAAGATAACTATGGCCGGGGAACGCAAAGCAAGACCTAACACAACGGTCACCGCGTAAAGAAACACAAGTGCGGTGTGTCGGGCCTGAACTTGCTCCACGCGGGCTAGCTCGCGTTCGGGATCGCCGCTTCTGCCTGTGTTGCCTATGCGACTACTCATGCGTTGGGATCAGGCAGGACAGGAACAGGGACTTGGCTGAGAATAGCGTCAAGCACAGATGCTTGGCTCTGGCCGCGCAAGCGGGACTGGTTTTTAAGGATCAGTCTGTGGCTCAAAACAGATTTAGCGAGCGCTTTGACGTCGTCCGGTAAAACATAGGCTCTCCCAAGCAGAGCGGCGCGTGCGCGCGACGCACGCATTAATGCTAGCGTTGCACGCGGGCTGGCACCTAGACGAATCGCCTCATGGTCGCGTGTTGTGCGCACGACAGCCACTATGTACTCGGACACAGCTTCGCCAAGGTGCACAGATTGTGCCTCCGTGCGCAAGGTCACGAGGTCTTGTTCATTGGCAACGGGCTCGAGTGTAGTCAAGGGGTTTGCTTGCGCAAAGCGACGTAGCAGGCGGGCTTCTTCGTCTGCCGAGGGGTATCCGAGCGCCAACCGCATAAGAAAGCGGTCTAGCTGCGCCTCGGGCAAAGGGAAGGTGCCCTCCTGTTCAATGGGGTTCTGCGTTGCCATAACCAAAAAAGGGTCGGCTAGCGGTCGCGTTTCGCCATCTGTTGTCACTTGCCGTTCTTCCATGCACTCGAGCAGAGCCGCCTGTGTGCGCGGGGTAGCGCGGTTTATTTCGTCGGCCAAAAGCACATTCGTGAAGGCGGGTCCCTTGCGGAACTCAAATTGCGCGGTAGCCTCGTTAAACACGCTTACGCCGGTCACGTCAGAAGGCAACAGGTCTGGGGTGAACTGCACGCGCTTAAAATCTAGTTGAAGCGATCGGCTCAGGGTCTTAGCAAGCATGGTCTTGCCTGTCCCCGGAACATCCTCAAGCAGCACATGCCCTTCACAGGCTAGGGCTATTAGCATGAGGTCGATTACATGCTCTTTGCCTACCAGGACTTTGGCGATGTTTTGGCGCAGGCGAGCAGCAGTTGCCGTCGCCCCCATTACAGAACACTCTTGATAATGGCTTCGAGTGCCGCCATGTCGAAGGTGGGCTCGAAACGTCCCACTATGTTCCCTTCGCGGTCAATTAGAAACTTAGTGAAATTCCACTTTATGTCGGGCGTTGTATGGTAATTAGCATCAGCTGCACGCAGTTTGGCGTCTAGGCGAGGGCCTATGGGGTGTGACATGTCGAAACCTAGAAAATGCGTGTGTGCCGTCAAATACTTAAACAGCGGGTGAGCAGTCTCTCCGGCCACTTCTACTTTAGCGAAGGGTAGAAAGGTGACCCCAAAGCGACCGCTGCAAAAGGTGTGGATCTCCTCGACCGTGCCTGGAGCTTGGTTAAACTGGTTGCTTGGGAAATCTAAAATTTCTAGGCCGTGGGCCTTGTACTGCTTGTAGATGCGCTCGAGGCCAGTATAGTGTGGGGTGAAGCCGCATTCGGTCGCGGTATTTACAATGAGCAACACTTTCTCGCGATACGCTGCCAGTGAAACCTCGTTGCCCTGCATGTCGTTTACTTTAAGCTCATATATGCTCATAGTTTAGCTCCTTTCAATTGAGGACGGCGTTCTGCTCCCGTCCAAGTAGAATGGGAGAGGCGAGGGCGTAATTTCCGCGATGCGGCTCTCTGCTTCCTGGGTTAGATCGCGCTTTAGCCACTCGAAGATAGAGTAGTCATTCGCGAAGTGCATAGGAAAGATAAGCCGTGCGTCGACGCGCGACATAAAGTACGTAAGGCCTAAAGCATACGCTTGTTCCAGCCGCGAGTCTACGGGCACAAAGGCTATGTCAACCTCTTTGGGCAGAGCATCGATCTCTTGACGGTACTGCTCAGCCATTGCCCTGTTGTCCTCGTCCGGCTCGCCTTCCCAGTGCCACCAGTTTAGGTCGCCCGCGTGAAAGATGCGGTAGCCGTCTGCTTCGACCCAAAACGCAACTCCTTGGTCCGTAGAGGCGTAAGTAGTGATGTCTAAAGAGCCTAACGCGCAGTGGTGATTCGCGCTCAATGCTGTTACGTCAGCTACTCCATCAGGTACTGGGACATCTAGAGAGACCACATAGCTGATCTCCGCACACTTGTCTCGCCAGTCCCAAATGGCCGGTGTATAGTGGTCGTGGTGTGCATGCGAAACAAAGACAACCACATGTCTGCCTCGCGCTGCCGCCAAAATTTGGTCTGCAGTCGTGCTGCAGCCAGAGGGGCAGTCGCGGTAGTAGTCAAAGATCAAGATGTAGTTTCTGGTCACCACTGCGAACCCGCTGTGGTAGAGATAATAAACCAGCACATGTTCAGCTGTTTGCTGCATCGAGGAACCCCCTTCGTCGTTTGGCACAGGACAAGCCACGCGACTCTACCGTTTGCTCGGCAAAACCTCTAGCCAGTAGCCATCGGGGTCTTCTATAAAGTAAAGTCCCATGGCGGTGTTTTCATAGCAGATACAGCCAAGCCTAGTGTGCAACGCGTGCGCTGCCTCGTAGTCGTCAACTACAAAGGCGATGTGGGACTCGTTATCGCCAAGGTTGTAAGGTGTGGCACGGTCGCGCAGCCAAGTCAGCTCAATGCGAAAATGCGTTGTTTCGTCGCCAAGAAAGACGAGAACGAAGCTGCCATCGCTTGCTTCTTTTCGCCTGACTTCCACGAGACCTAATGCTTCTTTGTAGAATTTAAGGCTCTTCTCAAGGTCAAACACATTGATGTTGCAGTGCGCTATAGAAAACTTCACTCTGCACTTCCCCCCTGCGATTGCGAAGCAATCGTATTCCTGCTGCGATTATATCGCATATGCTAAGGGCTGGCAAAGGGGAAGCTATCAGCAGTGCAAGTGCCGTACCTACAGCACCCCTATTACAAGAATGTACGTGCCATAAGAGATGGCTGCTCCTACTAAGACGTCGGTTGGGTAATGAAATCCTAGCACTACTCTCGACATACCCACCAAGAACGCTAACGGATACAGCAGAGGCTGCAGGTAAGGATAAAACAACCCCAACACTAGGGTCCATGCAAAAGCACAGGCGGTATGCCCGGAGGGAAACGAGTACTGGCAGGCCGGGGGATTTTTTGCGAGTGACCACTCATGCACGACGTATGGGCGTGTACGGTGCACCAAACGCTTGACGGACTGCACCACCACTTGTGATATTCCAATGACCAAAGTGGCATGTACTCCCACTGCCGTATCGCTGACCCACCCAAGGAGCAATGCCAACAAGCCAACGCCTACTGCAGCAGTTGTTTCGCCAAACAAAGTTATGCCGCGCATAAACGTGACGAAGGCCCGCCCATGCAACCTGCGATTCATAAAGTAATACACCGCGATATCTGTCTCTAGCAGCGAGGATTTAATGCGCAAGGAAAGCGCCTCCCTTTTGCCTTATGCTTGTTGATTGCACTGTAACACGCCAGTGTCAAAGCAGTGTTTATAGTTTGATAACAGCCTGTAAAATCGAGGCGCAAAGCTTTTACAAATCATTAACGCTTGTCAAACAGCAGGTTCATAGCTTATCGTGTAAAATAAAGATGCAGCTAGTGAGAGAAGGTGCGCCAATTGTTAAAAGGGTTTTCGCTCGAGGAACGCAGCTGGATGATGTACGACTGGGCAAACTCCGTTTACTCCTCGGTAGTTACCGCCGCGGTGCTGCCAATTTACTTTACTTCACTTAC
>QLUS01000086.1 GCA_018725535.1 Bacillota bacterium | reverse complement strand
CTTTACGCTAAAGCTCAGCCTTTCAATGCCGCGCACCTTGCCGTAGTACTTAGTCAACTCCTTAAGCTCAATCGCGTTCAACTACAGACCTCCTCGGCAAAATGGCAACTGCTGTAACGTTTCGCTCTGGGAGAACGGGATTCCTGCGCACAAAAATCTGCTTGACGTGAAAACACTAGCATGCTATTGTTGAGATGATAATGATTCTCACTCGCATATAACATAGACGTGCGCAAAGTGCTTGTGAATCATGCGCGTCCGAATGGGACTCAGGTAAGTGCCGAGCTGGCAGAACGCATCATTTTTGCGCCAAGCGAAGAATTGCGTAGGCAGGTGTTGCACGACGAAAAGCCAAAGCTGTTGCTCGGCGATGGCGTATTGCTGGAAATTGGAGCAGACGTACCCGCAAAAATACAGGTCGCTAACCCCAACTTTTACACGACGCTGCTGTTTGACGGCACTCCCTTTGTGGGGCCGCGCGGAGCGACTTATCTGCTGGAGAGAATGCTAAACGAGTTGCGCCACTAGTGGAGTGGAGAGAGAGATACTAGTCTGTTGAGCCGGCTATGATCGGCTCTATTTGCGTTAAGAGGCTCTATCGCACCACGGCCTTAGTCTTCCAGACGCCGGAGAAGTATCGGTAAGTCGGGGCTAGCACGGCTACCGACCAGCCAATCGGTATCGACCACCATATCCCCCGGTAGGTAAGCGCAGTGTTGACGAGGATATAGGCCGATGCCACACGTATGGCGAGACTAGTTACGCTGGTCATCGTGGGTATCCAAGCATCGCCAGCACCGCGCAGCACGCCATTGAGCACCATGATTACGCCAAACACCGCATAGAACAGCGAAATAGTGCGCATATAGTCAATACCCTGCGCCACGATCTCTGTTTGGTCGCCGGTGATGAACAGCCGAATCATATGCCCCCCGGCGGTAAACACGAGTAGCGAGACGATGAGGCATGATACGATGACCATCATTAGCGTAGCTTTGAGCCCCTGCGTAACGCGGTCTAGCCTGTTAGCCCCGATATTCTGCCCGGTAAATGTAGAAACAGCCATGCCGAAATTCATAATCGGGATCACGGCAAAGGAGTCCATGCGACTAGCCGCCGTGTAGGCAGCCATCGTAATTGGGCCAAAGGAGTTGACGAGGGCTTGTACGGCCATTATGCCCACGGAGGTCAGCGCCTGCTGAATAGACGAAGGAGCGCCAATCCGCACTATAGCCCGGAAGATGTCCCAATCAAACACAAGCTCTGTACGCTTAAACTGCAATAAGGGCACATAGCGGTAAATGTACAAAAAGGTGAGAACGGATGAAGTCCCCTGCGCTATCAGCGTAGCCCAAGCCACACCGCGCACCCCAAGATTTAGACCCACCACAAAGTAGATGTTGAGCACGACGTTCAGCAGACTGCTGATAATTAAGAAGTAGAGGGGGGTCTTTGAGTCTCCCAGTGACCGTAGAAGGCCAGCGAACGCATTGTACGCAAACATAAACAAGATGCCGCCAAAGAAGATCTGCATGTAGGCGGTGGCGTCGCCCAAAATGATCTCCGGCGTATTTAGAAGGAGGAGTAGCGGGCGACTCAGGACGACTCCCACAGCCCCGAGAAAAGCCGCTAAGACAAGCTGAAAAACCAAGGCGGTAACGACAGCGCGGCGCGTCCGGACTAAGTCCTTGGCCCCAAAGAACTGCGATATGACTACGCCTGAACCCATGGTCATGCCAAGAATCAGCGAAACCATGAAGAAAATGACAGGAAAGCTCGTGCCTACCGCCGCAAGCGCATGCGGGCCTACATACCGCCCAACAACGATGGCGTCAACCATGTTGTAGAGCTGCTGGAAAATACTGCCAATGAACATGGGCAAAGAAAAAGCCCAGATCAGCTTCGCGGGCGACCCTTGCGTCATATCCCTAAGCATGCGCGACTCCCCCCGTCTGTACATGCTTAGAATACCACATTGTTCGACATAAGTACTACGATAGCAGTAAAAGTTACGGCAATGCGCAAGCTGCATGGCTTAGTGCCCGGTGCTCAGTGCCCAGCGGCGTACGGCTTACAGCGTACGGCTGGTGCAGTTCATGATTCATAGCTCATTTTCCTCGCGTCCACCGCTCAGGCACACTGCTCGTTTCTACGACGTCTCGGGCTATCACTACCCTATTCGTCCCCTCATCCCAATTGACCGTGTATCCCAGCTGCTCAAGCAACAGACGCGTCGGCACAAAGCTCCTTCCGGCAGCCATTAGACCCGGGAACTCTCTCGTCTCACCGCTCATCGCGATGCGGACGTCAGTGAAGGAGGGCTGCTCGCCAAATTCTAGCCGTAGGTCGCGCATAAACCTAATCCACTCCGGCAGGATTAGGCGCGGGCAGTTTTTGCCGGTTCAGTCGCGGTGGGCTCTTACTCGTTCTGCGTCAAAGCCGTGGCGGCGCAACAAGCTGACCACAAACAGCACTGCCCTCCGCCACACCACGTGCTGATTGCCGCTTTCGCATACCTCTACACCTATCGAGGTAGTATTGCCTGCTTCGGCGTGATAGGCCATCTCAAAGTCTGGGATGGCCTGTATAATGCTTGTCTCGTCTAGAACATATGCCATGAGGCGAAATTCCCGCTGTTTAAGTTCACAGGATTGTCTAGCCAAGCCCATTCGTTCGCGGCAGTGCTGCGCGGGTTACCGGTATTGTGTACGGTGATGGATGTAGGCACAATAGCGCTACCGGGTCTAAACTTGTGCCCAACGCTGAGCAGCGCGGCAGTTACTTCCATAAACACTCCTCCCCTGTTAGCATATGCGTTGTTGCGCGCTAACGTCAAGCACGCATGCTACGCTTTGGCACACCCTGACACATACTGCACGATGCAGGTGGTAAATTGTCTGTTTAGGGAAGAAGGAAAGTAAGTTTCGGCCAAAATGCTGACTGTTGAGAATGAGCCGACATTGAGGCGATAGCTTGACGGCAATAGGGCCAAGAAATATTATCAGGGCAAAGATGAGTGAGGAGATGTTCACATGGATCCTAAAGTTTACCTAGGAGCTCTTTCGTTCACTCCCTTAGAGATTAAGACCCTAGGGTTGCGCAATCGCTTGGTGCTGCCCCCGATGTGCCAATACGCCGCGGGCCCGGAAGGACTGGTCACCCCCTATCACCTAGCACACTACGGAGCCAGAGCACTTGGCGGCATGGGTCTTGTCCTGCTTGAAGCTACAGCTGTCCATCCGGACGGCAGGATTTCCGGTAATGATCTAGGCCTCTGGTCTAGAGAACAAATCCCCGGCCTAAAAAGCCTTGCAGAAATCATTGCCTACAACGGTGCCGTCCCAGGCATCCAAATCGCTCATGCTGGCCGCAAAGCTTGGCGCGGCGTGAAGCACCTCGTGGGACCGTCCGCCCTTGCCTTCTCGCCAGACCACAGCGCACCAAATGCACTCACAGCAGCGGAGATTACCGAATTGGTGCATGCCTTCACACAGGCCGCGCTGTACGCTTGGGAGGTGGGCTTTAAGGTTATTGAGATTCACGCGGCCCATGGGTATCTGTTGCATGAGTTTCTCTCGCCGATAGCTAACCACCGCACGGACGAGTACGGCGGCAGTAGCGCGAACAGGTTGCGTATGCTGCAGGAAGTTGTGCAGAGCTGCAGACGCGCCTTGCCGATGCAGGCGGTGCTGACGGTGAGGATTTCTGCTGCCGAGTTTAGCGGCACCGCACACGAGTACACCCCTAGAGACGCAGTGGAGATAGCCGCAGTGCTTGCAGGGGAGGGCATTGACGCCGTGCATGCTAGCGCAGGCGGCATTATGCCCGTGCGCCCAAATGTCTGGCCTGGCTATCAGCTCGGCTTCGCTAGGCAAATAAAACAAGCAGTCGGGCTCCCTGTTATCGGGGTAGGCGTGCTGGGCAAACCTGAACTGGTTGAGTTTGCGCTCCGCGAAGGGTACTGCGACCTAGTAGCCGTAGGCCGCGCCTTACTGGCTGACCCCCATTGGCCGATTAGGGCGGCGCGTACGCTTGGGGCAGACATCCCTGTCCCGGAGCATATGCGCTTAAATCTCTCGCGCTAGGCCAAGTCAAGGGCACTCCCATTTTTTGCATGTTGACAGGATGCCCGTCTAGGAGTACAATTTTCAGCAATACAGACGCACAAGCAGTGATGAGAAGAGTATGCATGGGAAGTAGTTGTAGAGAGTTGGCGGTGGTGGGAAGCCAATACGATGCCTGTGCAGAAGAACATCTCGGAGCTTTCACCCGAAATCCTTGCGAGAGTAGGCCTGAACGGGGACACGCCGTTAATGTGAGAACGCCTGCGGGCGTTCGCTGAGTAAGCTGTTAAGCTTAAATAGGTTGGTACCACGGAAGAAAGCCTTTCGTCCTTTATGGAAGAAAGGCTTCTTTATATTTACACAGGAGACAGGAGGCGGGTCAGATGCAGAGATGCTTCATCCCCAACGACTACAAACCGCTGCTTGGAGTCAGAGAAACCCAAATGGCCATTAAGCGGCTAAAGGACTTCTTTGAAAGCGCGCTGGCTCGAGAACTCAATCTTACTAGAGCGTCGGCCCCGATGTTTGTGACGCGGGAATCCGGGTTAAACGACAACCTCAGCGGCATAGAAAGACCTGTGGCCTTTGATGCACTGTCGCTTGATTGCGGGCCGCTTGAGGTCGTGCACTCGCTCGCCAAATGGAAACGCATGGCGCTACACCGTTACGGCTTCGCTGTGGGGAGCGGCCTCTACACCGACATGAACGCCATCCGTCGTGATGAAGAGCTAGACAACACCCATTCCATCTATGTAGACCAGTGGGACTGGGAGAAAGTAATCTCTCGCGCCGAGCGAACGCAGGCGTTCTTGAGAAAAGTGGTTTCGCGCATCTACAAAGCCTTTTTGCGCACAGAGCAGTATCTGTTCGAGCTCTACCCCGAGCTTGAGCCAGTGCTTCCCGCAGAAATCTTCTTTATTGGCTCCCAAGAGCTGGAAGATCGTTATCCTTCACTCCCCCCGAAAGAGCGCGAAAATGCAATTGCGCGGGAAAAGGGCGCAGTGTTTATCCAGCAAATCGGCGGGAAGCTGTCCTCTGGAACGAGGCATGATGGACGAGCACCGGACTATGATGACTGGAGTCTCAATGGCGACATCATCTTTTGGTTTCCAGTACTTGACATTGCGCTTGAGCTATCCTCAATGGGAATCAGGGTTGATGCACATTCCCTTGCCGCACAGTTAAGGGCAAGCAGGTGCGAGGAACGCCGTCAGCTAGACTATCACAGTAAAGTCCTAAGCGATGTCCTCCCCCTCACCGTGGGCGGCGGCATTGGTCAATCGCGCATCTGCATGTTCTTTCTCCGAAAAGCTCACATCGGCGAAGTGCAGGCTAGCGTCTGGCCGGAAGAGACCGTTGCGGCATGTGAAAAGGCTGGCATTACCTTGCTATAAGCAACGCACCTCCTCCCATGCAATCCTACACTGGGCCGTTTGACACCGTCACAACACCGTGCTATAGTTCACTCAGTAATTCTTCTCGAATGCAGAACGATTACTGACGTGATATTGCGAAGGAGGTCTACTCAATGGGCAAAAAATCTGTCAGCATTGCTAACCTAGACGTTGAAAAGCTCGTTCAAATGCTTAACGAAGCGCTTGCCGAAGAGTGGTCGGCATACTACCAATATTGGATTGGTGCCCGTGTAATGGAAGGTCCTATGCGGAGCGAGATTGAATCCGAGCTGCTATTGCATGCCACCGAAGAACTCGCCCACGCCGAGCTGTTAGTAGACCGCATCCTGCAACTAGGCGGCACGCCACTGCTTAACCCCGCGCAATGGCCCAAGTTCGCGAAGTGCCCCTACGAAGAACCCACCGACCCCTATATCGAAACTGTATTGGTGCAAAACCTAGAAGGTGAACGCTGTGCTATCCAACGCTATGAAGAAATCGCGAGCTTTACTAACAGCAAAGATCACGCCACCTACCAAATGGCAGTGCAGATACTTAACGACGAAATCGAGCACGAACAAGACATTGAAGACTTCCTGATTGACATTAATCGCATGAAGGACGATATCCGCAAGCTGCGGATGTGCTAGGACTAGGCTTACGGAGCGACTACCCGCATAGGGCAGTCGCTCCTTGCTTATGAGAAGTATCATTGAGGGCGGTGAACCCACAGCAATCGCAATGCAGTCCCGTCGGCATTGATACTCCAGCGTGCCTCGCCTAGTTCTTGTCGCATTCTTTGCCTGTCAAAAGCCGCTTGAAACTGCCGCGAATCGACTCCCAACCGAGCTATAGTAGTAAACTGCAGTGAGGTTTCGTCTGTTTTCCAAGCAATATCAGTTATCCATGGGCGAAAGTCCCCTATGGGCGTAAGTGGGGCCGGGAACAAATCCGCCGTGAGGTCTTCTCCTGTCACTTGCACCACGCGTGCCCGACTAACTGTGCAGCCAATATACAGGTCATGCCACCACTCTCCCTCCAGCTCGAAGGCAAAGGCGGGCGAACTCATGGGCTGTTGCGTTCCATAGTAGATAAATCTGCCCTGCGGCGACCAGCGCGGCCGCTCGATAGGGCCATGCGTCGGCTGTGCCACCGAGACAATCACAGGAGTTTGTGTAGCTAGGTCCACGAAGCCTACGGAAACATGCTGTGCATCGCGAGGGGCATTAAGCACAAATCCCAGCCGAGTGCCACTCGGCGATAAACCAAA
>QLUS01000085.1 GCA_018725535.1 Bacillota bacterium | reverse complement strand
ATAGCTAGCTGTTATACTGAAGCAAACGTATGTTCTCGGGGGGTGCTCTATGCGTCGAGACAAAATTTCACGTCCCCTTTGTTGCGAAAAACAAAATTTCACGTCCCCTTTGTTGTCCGCTCCCCGTGTGATCATCCATTTGGATATGGATGCGTTTTTTGCTGCGGTAGAACAGCTCGATTTCCCGGAGCTCCGCGGCAAGCCGGTCATTGTGGGTGGCGCTCCCAATGAGCGAGGCGTGGTCTCCACTTGTTCGTATGAGGCGCGCAAGTTTGGCGTGCGCTCAGCCATGTCGCTCACCGAAGCATACCGCCGTTGCCCGCAGGGCATCTTCGTGCGCGGCAGAGGCGCGCGCTATCGGACTATCTCTGAGCAGCTACTAGACATAATGGCGGCCTATTCGCCGCTGCTCGAACCAGTCTCCATTGATGAGGCGTTTCTTGACGTGACCCAGTCGCAAAATCTCTTTGGCGAGGCTCCCGTTATTGCTCGCACTATTCAAGCGCGGGTCAAAAGTGAGCTTGGGTTGTCCTGCTCGCTCGGCGTTGCCCCAAACAAGTTCTTAGCTAAGCTGGCCAGCGATCTAAAAAAGCCCGGCGGGCTCGTGATAATAGAGCGGGACACGGCACGCGCAACAATCGCTCCCCTCCCTATCGAGCGCATCTGGGGAGTGGGGCCGAAGACGGCAGAGCAGCTGCGCAGACAAGGCCTCATGACGATTGGCGACATCCAGAACTGTGATCCGGCGTTGCTTGCGCGACGTCTCGGCGTCCACGGGCATGACCTTTACCGCCTCGCCTGCGGCGAAGATGACCGACCGGTTGCTAACCGCGAGGACACTAAATCGGTGGGACATGAGCACACCTTTGACATTGATACGGCTGAACTTGAAGCTGTAAAGTCCACACTGCTGTCGTTAGCTGCCAAAGTGGGCCGGAGATTGCGCAAGAAAAAACTGCGCGGCAAGGTCGTGCAGCTAAAACTCCGTTACTTAGATTTTACCACCTATACGCGTCAGTGTGCGCTGAACGCGCACACTGACCTAGACCATGATATTTACCGCGCTGCGGTGAAGCTGCTGTGCGATCACTTTGATGGCAGACCCGTACGACTAATTGGCGTGTCTATGTCACAGCTCTGCGGTCTAGGTGAGGCCGCCGCTCAGCTAAGTCTCTTTGACGCCCCGCCGGAAAAGGCGCAGAAACTTGCGCGAGTTATGGATGCCATCAAAGAAAAGCATGGAGAAAAGAGCATTACTTACGCTAAGGTCAAGGAGTAGAGACGAGCCGTAGTCGCCGCCGCAGGCCTTAGAAGTAGAACCTGCCGTCTTTAACCCACGGCTTAAGTGCAACGACAAGGGCCCCCGTGATTAGGCCCGCAAGCAGCATCTCGGGGATGCCCTGTACAAGCGCGATGGAGACAGCCGCCGTGCGTTCAATGTACCCAAACCATACCGCCAGAGACAAAGTGCCCACGGTGTTAGTCAGTGTCCCGGCCATGCCAGCTGCTACACCCGCAATGCCTAGCGCTCTGCGGCCGCGCACAACCGATGCGCCAAACCGACGCGTCACGGCCATGACCCCAATGAAGACAAGCCAAGACACACCGCCTATCAGCAGGCGAGCGGGGATAATGACTCTAAAGTCCCCAAGAAAGGGAATAGTGAATAATCCAAACAGCAGCCCCACAAACCCGCCTACCACCGGGCCCTGCAGTACGCCCGCGATGACTACCGGAATATGCATAATGGTCGCCGCACCCGCAGGTGTCGGCAAGGGCACAAAACCCCATTGCGTTGTCCCAAGCAGCACAGTGAGCGCCGTCATAAGCCCCGCTACGGTAAGTTGACGTGTGGTTAATTTCATCGCTCTACCTCCGTTCCAGTACTTTTCAGATACCGGTCGATTTCGTTAGCGCCTTGTCGATTTGGTTGCGTGTCGAGTCCCGCCGGGTACCCGCTGCTGTGCTTACCGCAACCCGCCATATGCCTGTGAAAGTGAGATTAGGTTCATAGCAGTCGATAACGTCTGTTAACCCACCATGGAGAAGCGCCCCAATGCCCCCGGTCAGCACGACTAGGAGGTTCCCTTGCTCTAGCTGCACCCGCCGGATCATGCCCCGCACCAGTTCTAAGTACCCATAGTAGATGCCGGATTGCAGGCACTCCACAGTGGTGGTGTTGATTACGCGCGGAAGCTTTACAAAGGGAACTTCTCTAAGCAAGGCGGCACCGCTAGTTAACGCACGAAAGGATATCTCCATGCCTGGCACAATGGCAGTCCCGCAATATACCCCCCCTTTAACTACGCAGAAGGTTGAGCCCGTCCCTAGGTCAACAAGCAGCGCGTCTGTGTTCCATAGCCACAGCGACGCCAGCGCATTGGCAAAAAGGTCGGCACCTAGCTCGCGGTAGTCTACGCCGCCAAACGTCAATCCGAGGTCCGCGCGCGGCACCACGAGCTCCATCTCTATGCCAAACGGTAGCAACGCCCGTGCTAGTGCCTCAGTAGCCAGCGGCACAACCGAGGCACAGACCACGCGTGTGCCGGGCGTCACTTGGTTGACTAGGCTGCCGTACTCCTCAGCATGCCGACTGGTCGCTACTGCGGCTGTGGATACAGTTTGCCCTCGTTCATCTACCCAACCTGCGTTAGTACGGGTATTGCCGATATTCACCGCTAGGAGCATATCAGCGCTCCCTTCACTGCTTCTTTGCTTAATTTTATAGCGAGTCACAACTAGCGTCAATGAAGCATTAGGGACGTGAAGCATTAGGGACGGAGCCTTTTGCTTCAGGGCGTGCTTTCCGCTTTCCGCTGTCCGCTGTCCGCTGTCCGCTGTCCGCCGCCCGCCTGTCCTAGGCCCAGCTATCACCGTCTAGAGTCCTGTTGTGGTAGAATGAACAAAAATACAATGTTTTATAAGGAGACGAACGGAGGACGCACATGTCCAATTTAGGTTCGCGCAAGTACAACCATGTGGTCCGGAGCCTGTACTTACTGGCCATTATTGCCGCCATATCCCTTCTGGCCATGGTCCTAGTGCTGTCGATTCCGGCCGACCTCGGCGCACCTTACGAGCCTTTGACTGCGACCGACAGCTATAATTTCGCTCCTTGGGAAATGTCGCTTGGCCGCCTCCACATCTCTTTCCCGGAGGGCGGAGTAATGGTCGGCGCGTTCCGGCACGGCGAGCTAACAGCCTTCGTCTTGTTAGGCGAGGGAACGGCCACATTTCGTGGCGAGGTGGAGGAGCGTAAGTTCGCACTGACCCAAGCCGTGATCCAAGGGCATCCCAGTGAAATTTCCATCCTGCGGGGGCAGACTTTCATCGAAGCCAGTGTTCATCCTGAGGCTATGCAGACTGCTGCTAAATTGCTACAGGCTGTCGCTGTGGACGAGCCGCTGCTCGAAGTGTTTGGCGTACGAAAGGTCTTCCTTCCCCGACGCGGTGTCAAAATTATTGCGTTGTTCGATCAGGCGGGGGGAAAGGCAACTTATCTGCAGGCGCGGCGTACAGTCTGGAGAGAACCCGGAGAGCCAGAACAGGCAATGGCGAATGCCGAAGCACCCCTCTATCCCCCGCACGACCAATTCCTGTTTAGCTTAGCAATTCTCTCTGTAATGGTAGGCGCAGTCGCAGCGGGCATCGTCTTCGTGACTCCGGTGTACGAACACTGGACCTCACTGGAGAAACCGAAAATACCGCTGTGGCTCCCGGTGGGCGTGGCCCTCGTGCACTCTGTGTTTGAGGCATACCTCAATTACCTTGACCTCCATCAGTTAGTGGTAGTGGGTTGGCGCGTGATGGTTATAGCCGCAGTGCTGTGGGTTGCCGACACGCAGGGCAACTCCTTTGAGTTCCTCGGCCTTAGGTTGCGCCGCGTCTGGAATGCCTTAACCACCGGTGTGTGGGCAGGCTTGCTTCTATTTCTCTGCGGTTCTATTGCGCTTCCGGATGGGATTAGGGTGGTTGACCCATTATCGCTCGTTGGTCAACTTCTGTACGTTACGGTAGGCGTAGCCATCTTCCGGGAGCTTCTGTGGAGAGGGCTAGTGCAGGGCACGTTCCGCCAGCGCTATGGCGCAATGACCAGCATTGGCCTCACCACAGCGCTAGCGGCTGTTTTTTCCTTGATCCCTCCACTGATGGCAGGCCAACTAACTACGGCGGTCTTAATTCAGAGCTTCTTTATCGTGCCGCTCAGCGCGTTTGTGCTCGGGTTTGTCTATGAGCGAACCCACAACATCCTAGCACCCCTAGCTACTGTGGCGACTGTTTATCTGCTGCCGTTAGTGCTGTATTTTCGGTAGGCGTTAAAACAGACCCGATATCTTGCCGTCGCCATCTACGTCGATTTTCTCCGCTGCGGGCTCCTTTGGCAACCCGGGCATGGTCATGACTTCTCCCGTAATCGCCACTAAGAACCCTGCTCCGCGCGAAACGCGCAATTCACGCACGGTAATCCTAAACCCGGTTGGACGGCCGAGCAGGGCGGGGTCATCCGAGAAGGAGTACTGGGTCTTGGCCATGCAGATGGGCATCTTGTCAAAGCCAAGCTTTACGTACTGCCTAATGGTGTTCTCTACTTCTTTGGTGAAGTCAACGCCATCCGCGCCGTAAATTTCCCGGGCAATAGTAGCTATTTTCTCTCTGATAGACATCTCCACCGGATAGAGAGGGTGGAAACTGGCGGGCTCGCCCTCTATGGTTTGCAGCACTGCTTCAGCCAGTGCTCTGCCGCCATCCCCGCCTTTGGCCCAGACCTCGGAAAGGGCAACTCTAACGTTTGCGCTTTGGCAACGCTCCGCTATGAGACTCAGTTCGGCAGTAGAATCAGTGGGGAAACGATTGATGGCAACTACTACCGGCACGCCAAACTTGCGTACGTTCTCAATGTGCCGCTCGAGGTTGGCAAACCCCTTGTTGAGAGCCTTAAGGTTCTCGGCGCTGAGGCTCTTTACATCCGCCCCGCCGTGCAGTTTTAGTGCCCTAGCCGTAGCCACAATGACCGCTACCGAAGGGTTTAGCCCCGCAAACCGGCATTTAATGTCAAAGAACTTCTCCGCGCCTAGGTCTGCGCCAAACCCAGCCTCTGTGACTACGTAGTCGGCGACCTTAAGCGCAAGTTTTGTTGCCTGCACTGAGTTGCATCCATGTGCGATATTGGCAAAAGGTCCGCCATGAATGAACGCAGGCACGTTCTCAAGTGTTTGCACGAGGTTCGGCTTAATGGCGTCTTTAAGTAAGGCGGCCATCGCGCCCGCGACCTTTAAGTCCGCTACGGTCACCGGTTCCCGCTCATGGGTGTAGGCTACTACCATACGACCGAGTCTCACTTTAAGGTCTGTTAGGTCGTTGGCTAAGCAAAGAATGGCCATGACCTCTGAAGCCACAGTGATGTCAAAGCCGTCTTCGCGCGGCACGCCGTTGTTCTTGCCCCCTAACCCCACAATGGTGCTGCGTAAAGCGCGGTCGTTCATATCTAGGGCGCGACGGAAGGTGATGCGCCGGGGGTCAATACTTAGGCTGTTACCTTGCTGCAGATGATTATCTATAATTGCGGCCAGCATATTGTGTGCGGTCGTAATGGCATGCAGGTCGCCGGTGAAGTGCAGGTTAATATCCTCCATGGGCACCACTTGGGAGTACCCGCCTCCAGCCGCGCCGCCCTTCACGCCCATGCTTGGGCCTAATGACGGTTCGCGCAGCGCAATGGCGGTTTTCTTGCCGAGCTTCGCTAGAGCTTGGCCTAAACCTACGGTGGTAGTAGTTTTCCCCTCGCCTGCGGCAGTGGGGTTAATGGCAGTCATCAAAATAAGATGGCCGTCGGGTCTGTCGGCTAGGCGCCTAGCTACAGCAGGCGACACTTTGGCTTTGTACTTCCCGTATAGCTCGAGGTCGTCTTCGGTGAGACCAATACTTTCGGCGATCTTAACGATGGGCAGCATATGCGCACTCTGCGCAATTTCGATGTCTGATTTCAACAGCCACAGTCCTCTCTTTTTGTGTTACACAGGTTCCAGTCCCCTTTGTTGTCCCCTTTGTTGTGGTCCCCTTTGTTGTGCACAGGTTCCAGTCCCCCGTGTTGCGCGTCCCCGGTGTTGCGAAGTTCTTCTTCGCGGGAGGAGATGCGCTGGCATTGCTCGTCCATGGTTACAGCCCAAGCGGGCTGATGCGTAAGCGTGCGCAGATTAACAGTGACGTTCAGAAGCGCCCCTCTGACGGCCGCAGAGCCGAGAAGGCTAGCTACAGCTGCGTCGGTTTGGGCGTTCTTGTTGCCGCGCGCGGCAACGGTTGCCGCTTTCTCCATTATCGCGAGCGCGGCCTCGGCGGTGCGAAGCGGCACAAGGGCGGCGCGGTGCAGAGCCTTCTCTACAGCGGCCTCGCGCATCGCTTGTTCCACAGGGCTCTCTTTGGGTAACTTGTAGGCATCCATTACTTCTTCGTAGGCTCTGGCATCTTCAGCCGCGAGTTCGCCAAGCGCTCCCCTTAGCTCCCTCGCCTCAAGCGCGAGCGCGGTCATTTCGTCCTGCACGGCTGCGTACTTTTTGCGTCCTAGCGTTAGGTTAGCCACCATCTCCACCAGTGAGGCGGCCATAACACCGGCTAGCGCTGCCGCCGTGCCGCCACCCGGCGCAGGGGAGCAACTGGCAATCGAATCCATTATGCCGCTAAATTTTTCTTCTGTTAGGCGACTCACTCACTGCCCTCCTAGCATTGAAGCAATAAAGCGAAG
>QLUS01000084.1 GCA_018725535.1 Bacillota bacterium | reverse complement strand
TAGGAAACCTACGCTAAAGCCAATAACAAAACCTCGCATAAACAGAAGGGCGAGAATACCAACCACGCCTACCACAACAAGGCCAGAGAGCCAAAGGAAGGTCACTGACTGTAGATTGGCTATCTGCACGCTTTGCCATGCCGCAGGCTCTATGTTTCCTACTAGTATGCCTTCGATATACTTGTTTAGATACCCCATGAGATCTCGCTGCTGCTTGAGTGGCATGGCCCGGACCGCGACTGCCCCGGCGACGGTGCCTGTGACAAATGCCGCAATGGCGATGAAGTACGCCAACCACCGCTGGCGTACTTCATCCAGCGCTTTTTTGGGGATCACAGGGCTGTTTCCCTCCCTCTCCTTGGACACTATTACATGCTATGCGCCAAAGAGAGGGGAAAACCTAAGGAATTACGGCGGCTTGTTTCCCGCGCTCAATCGCCGCGAGGTTGACAGCGAGCATATCCTGCCTGTGAGCAGGCAGAGCCTTTTTGAGAGCCGCGATTATGCACTCCATGGGGACAAGGTCCGTGACTTCAAGCAGCGCCCCCAGTGCGACCATGTTAGCTACTTTAACATTGCCCAGCTCATCGGCAATTTGGTTGGCGGCCACCGCGACCACTTTAATGTCACTGCGCGTGGGAGGTGTACTGATTAGGGACTCGTTGTAGATTAGCACGCCGCCTGGTCGCACCGCGCTCTCGAACTTGTCTAAGGACGGGCGGTTTAGCGCCACAACCGCGTACGGATGTGCCACCACTGGCGAGCCTACCGCTTCGTCGGCGACGATTACGGTGCAGTTCGCCGTGCCACCACGCATTTCCGGCCCATAGGAAGGCATCCACGACACCTGTTTGCCGTGCACCATACCGGCATAAGCCAAAATCTGGCCCATCAGCATTACGCCCTGTCCGCCAAACCCCGCCATTACAACTTCAAAGGTCATTTCTTCGCACCTGCCCCGCTCTCGATGTCCTTGTACTCACCTAGCGGATAGTAAGGTAGCATGTCTTTCGCCACCTTGTCTAAGGCCTCAAGTGGTGTCAATCCCCAGTTAGTTGGACAAGTAGAGAGAACTTCAACCAGTGTAAACCCTTTGCCAGCAATTTGATACTCAAACGCCTTCTTAATGGCTCGACGAGCGCGCACGATGTTAGGCACACTGTGCACGCTGACACGCGCGATATATGCCGGGCCGTCTAGAGTAGCTAACATCTCCGCCACCCTAATCGGGAAACCCTGTTTATGCGTATCGCGCCCGTAGGGCGAGGTGGACGTTTTGTCTCCCGGCAATGTCGTGGGGGCCATTTGGCCACCGGTCATGCCGTAGATGCCGTTGTTGACAAAGATAGTGGTAATGTTCTCTCCCCGCGCCGCAGCGTGGACAATCTCAGCGCAGCCAATCGACGCTAGGTCGCCGTCACCCTGATAGGTGAACACCACGCCGTCTGGGACCACACGCTTAATTCCTGTAGCAACCGCCGGAGCACGGCCATGCGCGGCTTGGTGCATGTCACAGGCGAAGTACATGTAACCAAGTACGGCACAGCCCACCGGAGCAACCCCGATGGCGCGATCGGCAAACTTAAGTTCGTCCATAACCTCGGCTATCAGGCGATGAATGATGCCATGCGTACAGCCCGGACAGTAGTGGCTCTGCATATCCACCAGCGATTCCGGACGCGCAAAAACTTTTGCCACTACCTCACACCCCCTAACACTCTCACACATTCCGAGCTGATTTCCTCCGGGGTCGGCACCATACCGCCCATGCGTCCGTAGAAGTGAACTGGCCTAGCACCGTTAACAGCCAGCTTGACATCTTCAACCATTTGACCCGCGTTCATTTCCACAGTCAGAAAAGCCTTAACCTTAGGCACGAGTTCGCTGAGGGTATTGACCGGAAACGGCCAGAGCGTAACTGGACGGAACAGCCCAACCTTTAACCCCGACTGTCGTAGACTCATCACCGCCGTTTTGGCAATGCGGGCGGTGGAACCATAGGCCACAATCACTACCTCGGCATCCGCGCAATGCAGGGACTTAGCTCTCTGCTCATGCAGGTTCATGCGTGCGTACTTCTCCTGCAGGTGCAAAATGTGCTTCTCTAGACCTGGGGCGTCTAAGACCAGTGAGTTAATAATGTTTTTATGGGGGTGATGGCGCATCCCCGTGGTAGCCCACGTCTTTGGCGGCAATTCTCGGCTCGGCAGCTTACGGAACTCGACCGGCTCCATCATTTGGCCGAGCAGACCATCCCCTAGGATAAGCACCGGGTTACGGTAGAGATCCGCTAAATCAAAGGCCTCCGTCACTAGGTCAACTGCCTCCTGCAAATTTGCGGGTGCCAGCACAAGCAACCGGTAGTCCCCGTGGCCTCCGCCCTTGACCGCCTGAAAGTAGGCGCCTTGGCTAGGTTGAATGCTGCCTAAGCCCGGTCCACCACGCACAATATTGACAATCACCGCCGGCAACTCTGCCCCGGCGAGGTAAGAGATGCCCTCCTGTTTTAGGCTAATGCCGGGACTAGACGACGAGGTCATGACCCGCGCGCCGGCTCCTGCCGCGCCGTACACCATATTGATGGCCGCAACTTCGCTCTCGGCTTGCAGGAAAGTCCCCTCTACCTGCGGCATGCGGCGCGACATGTACTCCGGCAGCTCATTCTGCGGAGTAATAGGGTATCCGAAAAAGAAGCGACACCCAGCCTGAATAGCCGCTTCCGCAATCGCTTCGTTTCCTTTCATTAAGACGCGTTCACTCATGCTGACCCTCCTACTTCTCAACTTCAATCACGACGTCAGGACAGATGCGGGCACAGGCAGCACAAGCTATGCACTTGTGCATTTCGATGACCATCGCCGGGCGAAAACCGCGGCGATTAATCCTGTCCGCCATAACGACAATCTTGACTGGACATACTGCGGTGCAGAGCTCGCATCCCTTACACCTTTCTTCGTTGAAAGTAACTTTTGCCAAAACCTAGACCTCCAATCCCATCTAAGCGTCCCGCCACGGCGGGTGCATGGTCAAGCGCAAAGGTAGCACTGCGTTTTGTGGCCACAGCGCGTTAACCCGAGGTACGAGCGAGGGCATACAGCTAATAAACCCTGCGGGAATACCCGTTTGAGCGTAAAGTTCACCTAATAGGCGCTGTCCCCGTTCAAGATGAGCAATTTCAGTAAGCCCCATCAAATTGGCGTTATTCACAAAGGCGGTGGTCCTAAGCCGCGACTTCTGCTCAATCAGATTCAGCAGATTGAGCACGTCAAGTGCGGTCCTAGTGTGCGGTCGATAGGGGTTAATAACCATCAACACGTCTACTGGCTCAAGCTTTATGTCGCCGCTGTAGCGACCAAGCGCTGTCGCGCCCGCTGGGTCTCCTCCCACATCAATAATCACCTGATTATCCCGGCGCAAGATGCTGCCGCCGACAACAGCGGGCAGCGCAGGCAAGTCAGCGCTGCGCAGCGAGCCTTCCGGTGCCACAACCGCCACTCCGCAAGCCTTTAACTGCAGCAGCTGATCGCGGCTGCGAAAGTAGGGACTGACGATGTCGAGGTCGATCAGCTCAACGGATGTGTCCGGATCGCTCTTTGCTCGCTTGTATAGGCTTAAGTTAATGGCAACTTCTGTCTTGCCGCTGCCGTAGCCCCCTACGATCACCGAAACCCGATTTAGAACGGGCTCACTCATAGTCCCGGGCAAGCTCCTCTCCCCGCAGCACACGGAGTCCTCCCGCGCACAAAGCCGTCATCTCGCCCTCACCCGGCATCACTTCTACGCGAGCAATAAAGAAAACCGCCTCGGTAATCCACGGCACCAAATAAGTTTGGTCGTAAGCTAAGCCGCCCGTAAGGATGATGGCGTCTACTTTACCCGAGAGCACAGCCGCCATGGCTCCTATCTCTTTGGCCACCTGATAGGCGAGAGCCTTATAGACGAGCCCCGCGTAGCTGTCGCCGGCTTCCATGCGGCGTCTGGCTTCCCGTCCGTCGTTGGTGCCGAGGTAAGCGACTAGTCCGCCTTGACCGGTGAGCATTTTCTTGACGTCGTCGTGGCTGTACTTGCCGCTAAAGCATAGCCTAGCGAGGTCGCCGGAGGGCAAGCCGCCGCTCCGCTCAGGCGAAAACGGGCCTTCCCCGTCAAGTGCGTTGTTTACATCGACAACCTTGCCTCGGCGGTGGGCACCTACGGATATGCCGCCACCAAGGTGAGCTACGATCACGTTAAGCTCCCTGTATTCCTTCCCCTGTGTCAGAGCATAGCGCTTGGCCACGGCCTTTTGGTTGAGCGCGTGAAATATGCTGCGGCGCTCGATCTCTGGGTGACCAGAGAGACGTGCCACCGGCTCTAATTCGTCCACCACCACCGGGTCAACAATAAAGGCCGGTATACCTAGTGTATCCGCGAGATCACGGGCCAACAGCCCGCCTAAATTGCTGGCATGCTCTCCCCGCTTAGCCTCCTTAAGGTCACGCACCATGGCGTCAGTGACCCGGTAAGTGCCGCTAGGAATAGGTTTTAAGAGTCCTCCTCTGCCCACAACCGCATTCAGCCGCTTAATGTCAAAGCCGCGCGCAGCAAGAAAATCAGTGATGACTTGCCGCCTAAAGCTATACTGCTCGCCGATACGCGCGAACTTCGCTAGCTCTGCCGTGCTATGTGAGAGCGACTCGTCAATAAGCAATTCGTCGTTCTCAAAGACAGAAATCTTGGTAGATGTTGAACCGGGGTTAATGCACAGCTGTAGATACTGCGGCATCACGCTTGCCCCCTGCCACTACAGATGCGCACGCGATTGAGAATAGCTTAGCCTCAGGACTGTCTGAGCGCGAGGTGAGCACGATAGGCGCGGCGGCACCGGCAATAATACCGGCAACTTTTGCCCCCGCGAGGTAAACTAGTGACTTATACAGAATGTTCCCGGCCTCAATGTCCGGCATCAGCAGTATATCTACATCCCCTGCCACGTCGGACTTAATACCCTTATGTGCGGCGGCTTCCGCACTGATTGCGCCGTCAAAGGCAAGCGGCCCGCTGACAATGCAGTTGGTAATCTCCCCGCGGCTGGCCATGGCCGCAAGTTCAGCTGCATCTACCGTAGCCTGCATTTTAGGATTAACGACCTCAACCGCACAGATGGGCGCGACTTTCGGGAGCACTACGCCTAACGCGCGCGCTACTTCCACGGCGTTTAGCAGAATTTCTGCCTTTTGTCGCACGTCCGGCGCGATGTTCTGCCCCCCGTCAGTCAGGAACAACAATTTGTGATAGGTCGGTACCTCCAAGGCGGCAACGTGACTCAGAACTCTGCCCGTCCTGAGCCCCTCCTCTTTGTCTAGTACTGCGCGCAAAATGTCGGCAGTGCTGATCAGCCCCTTCATCAGCATATGCGCGCGTCCCTGACGCACCAGTTGCACCGCCGTCCGCGCCGCTTGAATATTGTCAGGCACATCACACACTTCCATGCCAGCTAGGTCATATCCGTGTTCTGCGGCAATGGCGCGGATTCTCGCGCCGTCACCCACCAGCACAGCCTCAGCGATACCTGCCTTGCGCGCGTCACACACCGCAGCCAGCACCTCCGCATCTGCCGCCACTGCCACCGCCACCCGGCGAACAGGTCCCTGTTTGGCCGCCGCAAGCAGCGAAGAGAAATTTTGCATTAGACCAACACCTCCATAAACGCTTCAGTATCAGGCTGTCCGCTTTCCGCTAGCCGCTTTCCGCTAGCCGCTAGTAGTTCTCAGTGCTCAATACTCATTCAGCTTTTCTTCCCCTGCCAGCACACGGCAAGCGCCCTCAGCCAACGCTAACATCTCGTCTTCTCCGCGATAGACCATCATCGGAGCGATAAACCCTACATAGCCGCCAATAGTGTTGCACATTCTGTCGGAGTGCGCAAGTCCCCCCGTAAGGACGACAGCGTCCACTCTCCCCTGCAGCACTGTAGCCATGGCGCCAATCTCCTTGGCAATCTGATAAGCCATCGCCTGCATCACTAACTCTGCTCTAGCGTCTCCTGCATCGGCACGCCGATATGCTTCTCGCGCATCGGAAGTGCCGAGGTATGCGACCATGCCCCCTTGACCGTGAAGTTGCCGCTTCAACTCTTTTGCAGAATACTTCCCGCTAAAGCACAGCGCCGTTAGATCACCTGCGGGTAGGCCGCCCGTGCGTTCAGGGGAGAACGGCCCCATTTCGTTGGCGTTGTTAACGTCGATGATACGGCCGCCTACCATGGGGCCGACAGATATGCCGCCCCCAAGATGGGCTACGATAAATCTGCTTTCCGCGTAAGGAATGTTAAGCTCACTTGCTGCGCGCCGCGCTACAGCTTTCATGCTTAAGGCATGGGACAAGCTGCGGCGCTCAAGCAGCGGATGCCCAGAAATACGCGCCACAGGTTCAAACTCATCGACAGCCACCGGGTCGACAATATAGGCAGGCAGGCCGAGCGGCTCCGCGATGGCTAGAGCTAACAGCCCCCCAAGATTAGAAGCATGCTGTCCTTGTAGGCCTAGCCGTAGGTCCTCTACCATTGCCTCATTGACGGCATAGGTTCCGCCCGTTGTTGGACGCAATAGACCGCCCCGGCCCACGACCGCATCAAGCCCCGCTGCCACCTCATAATTTTCCACAAAGGACCTGACTGCGTCTAAGCGCAGGGTAAACTGATCGAGGATTTCTGCGTACCCGGCGAGAACCTGCGTGGAATGGCTCAGACTTTCCTCTGCCTCTAGTGTGTTACCCAGATAACAGGCTACTTTCGTGGATGTGCTGCCTGGATTGATGACCAGTACCTTAAACCCCCGCAAACCCATGCCTCCT
>QLUS01000083.1 GCA_018725535.1 Bacillota bacterium | reverse complement strand
TCGCCGTCGGTGTTAAACATTTGACGGGTCATTTCGAGGCTTTCTAGGGTGACTTTGACCACGCGGGGGTCGGTGTGGGCGTACGTCTCTGAGGCGAGAGCTGCGTAGATTTCATCTAGGACAGGCGTAGGACCGGGGATAAGCAGCATTTCCTTGTTGGGCATTAATTTACCTCCTTGTATTTTGTTTTTTCACCACAGAGGTAGGGAGAACTGTGTCTCTGTGGTGAACCCTCTCTAAAAAGTGGTCGCTCCTGTAAACATACAGCGCTCGGCCTTTAGTGCAGGCAGTAGGCTAGTGAAGGTCCCCCACCAGTCGCGCTGTAGCTTGCGCTCCGAGGAAATAAGCGACACATGCGAGAGAACGCTGAGCACGCTGTCGGTAAAGCGAAGATTCTTGATGGGATGCTTGATTTCACCGTTCTCGATAAAGTACGTTCCGTCGCGCGTAGTGCCGGTCATAATCACTTTGACGGGGTCGGGGCAGTGCGTGTAGTGAAAGCGAGTTATGTAGACGCCGCGCTTAGTAGACTTGACCATCTCTTCAAGCGTTGAACTGCCGGGTGCCATTACGAGATTGGCAGGCATGCCGCCCCGCGCACGGGAGGCGTGTGTCCGGTGGAAAGAAGCCCCTCTTTGTGGGCGGCGTAGGAGTCATAGACCACGCCAGCAGCCACGCCCTCCTCAATCAGACTGACGCGGCGCTTCGCCACTCCTTCTAGGTCAAAGGGCATGTTGAGGGTAGCCGTGTCGAAGGCGTCATCCCAGATAGAAATGTTTTCGCCGACTACGCGCTCTCCTATCCTCCCCGACAAGAAGCTGCGCCCCTCCTGCAGGGATGAGGCCGTAAAGCCTAGATACCCTAAAAAGCGAATCATATCACTGACGGCGTAAGGCGTAAGTACTACCTCGTATTCGCCGGGGGAGAGCTCGCGCGCGTGTTCGCCGAGGGCACAGCGCTCTGCCGCTTCTTCGCCTAGCGCCTTAGGATTAATATCGGCAATGTCGCGGCTGAGAAAATCGGCATAGCCGGTGCCTGAGTGCTGCGGTGACATCATCACCGTGCGCAAGTAGGCGGTTGTGGAGCAGTTGTAGGCGCGAACGCCAAGCGAGCTAGCCACGGCTAGTTCGTTGGTTTCCGTGACGAAGGAGCCGTATGCTCTAAGATTTACTGCCGCCGCCGTTTGTACGAGGGCGTCCACGGCTTCGGCGCGGCGAGCGGGCGAGCATTGCGCTGTTTCCGGATAGTAGGTGCGCGACGTAACGAAGGCAGTGGGAGTCGGCAAGGACACAAAGTCCGGGTCGTCGGCCTGTAGTCTCGCGAGGCGCTCCGCAACGCCTAGGGCACGACGAACATCAGCCATCGCGGTGGAGTTAACCGTGGCTGTCCCGATTTTCTTGCCGATTACCACGCGCAGCTTTAGAGCAATGTTGTCTTTTACCATGTTTTGGTGGATAGAGGAATCAGCGAAGCGCGTCAAGGCGAGGCGGTCGTGTGTGAGGCGCGCCTCGATGGGGCCTGATGCCGATAGCCTGAGGACGCGCTCCAAAAACTCTATGCTTTGTTCTTTGCCGACCATTATTTGCCCACCCCCACCCGCACATCTCGGAAGCGAGCGGGCGCGGCCCCATGTGCGACGTGGGCAATTTGCATCGGCTCCCCCTTAGCACAGCTCGGCAGGCCCCAGAGCTGCCACTCGCCGCGTCCTTTCCCCGCAATTGCATCGCACGCCGGCCAGAAATGGGTAGTCATGTCTGTGTAGGCAGGGTTCTTAAGCAGGCGGGTAATCGCGCCGTCTCTTACTTCGTAAGCATACTCGGTGCTAAAGTGAAAGTTAAGGCGCTTGTCATCGAGTGACCAGCTTTTCGGGCTCTCCATAAAGATGCCCTGCTTGGTATCTTTGATTATCTCGTCGAGCGTCCAGTCGCCGGGGTTAAGGTTAATATTAGTCATGCGGATAAGCGGCAGGTTGGTCGCGCCGTCTGCCCGCATGGTGCCGTTGCTGGCTTGCCCGAGCAGAGGCGCAGTCTCGCGCGACGTGAGGAAATTGGCAAACCTGCCTTTGTCGACAATGGTGATGCGCTGTGCAGGAACGCCCTCATCGTCATAGCCAAAAGTCCCTAGGCCTCCCGGCAAAGTGGCGTCTGCCACTACGGTGACCTCTGTGCTCCCGTATGGATAGCCGCCCTCCATGCCGGGTGCCAAGAAGCTCGTGCCGGCAAAACTTGCTTCGCTGCCTAGGACACGGTCAAGCTCGATGGGGTGACCGCAGGACTCGTGTATTTGCAGCGCGAGCTGGGAAGAGCCAAGGATAAGCGTGGTATCAAGGACAGGACAGGTGTCTGCCGTGAGCAGCTGCTTGGCTTCGGCGGCGAGCCCAGTGGATAGCGCTTTAAGGTTAAGCCCCTCCACAAATTCGTAACCTGCTTGGGCGTAATTACTGAAGCTGCGTCGCTGCCTGTCGCCGTTGCCTGCGGCAGTGGCGGCGATGCTGGCCCCCGTTTCGTAGATGGTTTGCTCAATGTCACTCCCCTCGGAGCTTAGAAACCACTTGCGTTCGCACAGAGACAAGAGCGAGGCTTCGGCGATACGAATGGCTGCGTCGGCACGCAGTTCGCGGTCAATGTCGATGAGAAATTCTAGTTTGTCCTCTAGGGGAATTTCAAACGGGTCTTTTTGCACCTTGGTGCGATAGACCCCTTGGGCTGCGTCGAGCGGGGCAAAGCTCGTTGGGGACGCCCTTACTTTGGCGGAAGCGCGAGCGACGGCTACGGCCTCGGCGGCGGCGTGCTTAAGCTCGGCCTCGGTGGTGACGCTGCGGCTGGCAAACCCCCATGCACCGCCATGCATCACGCGTATCCCAAAGCCCTGTTCTTCTTGCAGGGCCAGCGAAACTACCGCGCCGTTCTTCATGCTTACAGGCTCGCTTTTGCGCTCCATGTAGCGCACGTCTGCGTAATCGGCACCGAGCCGCTCTGCCTCCCGTATGGCAATCTGCAATAAGTCCTGCATGCGCGCACCCTCCGTACCCTAAGGCATATTTCACGCTGGCGTATAATTCTACAAGTAAAGCGAAAATCCTTCGCTAGCAGGAACTTTTCTTTGCATCTCTCTTTGACCGTGATAGAATGGGCGAGACCAAGCATGGAGTTCAATGGGAGGGCATGGCATGATTAAAGAGATTAAAGCAGGGAAACCCCTAGTTAACCCAGAGGCTTTTGTAGCTGACGAAGCTTGTGTAATTGGAAACGTGAAGATTGGGCCGCAAACGAGCATATGGCATACGGCAGTAGTGCGCGGCGACGTAAACGAGATCTCGATTGGCGAGTCAACCAGTATCCAGGACGGGGCGGTACTGCACCCAGACAGAGAGCAGCCCCTACGCGTGGGGAGTTTCGTCACGGTGGGACACCGCGCCATTCTTCACGGCTGCACGGTGGAGGACAACGTGCTCATCGGTATGGGTGCGGTTGTGCTAGACGGCGCGGTGGTGGGAGAAGGCTCGATTGTCGGGGCGGGAGCGGTCGTCAAGGAACGCATGGTTATCCCGCCGCGCTCTCTGGTCGTAGGGCTGCCGGCTAAAGTGGTGCGTACGTTAGACGATGCCGCAGTCCTGCCCTTGCGGGAGCACGCCATGAACTACGTGCGCTTGTGGCAAGAAAACTACAGGTAGTTGCTGCATGTGATTACTGGTGGTCGATCAGCGCGGCTAGCTGGCTCTTGTTGGTGATAGCTATCTTGTTGCGCCCGGTAATGATGCACCCTTCGTCCTTAAATACCGCGAGGATGCGCGAGACGGTTTCGCGGGTAATGCCGGCCATGTTGGCGAGGTCTTGCTTGCTAAGGGCCATTTGATCTTGCCCTTGCTCTTTGGCGATATGCAGGAGAATTGACGCCAACCGTATGGTCGCGTCGCTACCGGCCAGGATACGGATACGCTCTTGCGCGGTGCGAAGCCGCTCGCTCATGGTATGCAAAAAACGCCATGCCAGCTCGGGGTGCGCGCTGAGCAAAGCTCTAGCGTCGGCATTATACAGCACGGCAAGCGTGCAGTCGGACTGGGCAATGGCGGTTGCGGGGTAGCTGCCGCCGTCAAACAGCACCACTTCGGCAAAAAACTGCTCCGGCGCGACCACCTTGAGGAGCTGTTCGCCGCCTTGGCTGTCTGTCTTGACAAGTTTAACGGTGCCGCGCAATGCCAGCCAGACACCAAGGCCAGCTTCGCCTTCGCTGAACAGGATTTCGTGTCTTTGGTAGTAATGCACCTTAAGCAGCGACGCTAAACGGGCTAAGTCCGGGGCGGGCAAGTCGTTAAAGAGCGGCAGCTTCTTAAGCAGCGCCTGATCTATCACAGCGGAGACTGCCGCGCATGCGGGAGAGCGGCGGGAGGCGCGATGCTCAGTGTGGTTGTGTTTTCCCCCACCACTACCTTCCCTGCCGTCGGCCAGATGCTAGCGACCACTCCCGTGCCAAAGGCCATTACTGTGCAGCGGTGTGTAACTGTAACCTTTATCCCCTTGAGCTCTAGGGGCAACCCCGTGAGCACTTGTTCCGCAATAGCCATCCTTAAGCCCCCAGTCTATTACCTATTATAAGGAACAGCGCGCAAAAAACAAAGCAACCTGGTTCTCAGGCTGCTTGATTGCAAAGGATTATCTTCTCTTGCTGGAGAAGCAATCGCGGCAGTAGACGGGACGACCGGCAGTGGGCTTGAAGGGCACTTGGGTGGGTGCGCCGCACTCATCGCAGGTTACGCTGTGGAGCTCGCGGTTCTGGGAAACAGAGCCGCTGTTATCGTTACGCTTGCGGCTGTCGCGACAGGTCTTGCAGCGGCTGGGTTCGTTTTGGAAGCCGCGCTCAGCGTAAAACTCTTGCTCACGTCCGGTAAACTGAAACTCCACGCCGCAGTCCTTGCACTTGAGTGACTTGTCCTGATACATTAGAGAAAATACCCCCCGATAATTAGATACATTGGCCCTCCTGGGTCTTCCCTGAGCAGGTGAAACCAGATTAGCACAAGTTCATAAACAGTGTACCAGAGTCTACGCCGATTAGCAATAGCAAGAGTTGACTTTCCAAAAAAACATTTTCCTGAGTGGCGGAAAATATTTTCCTGAGAGGAGGGCAGGCATGCCTTTACACAAATTTTCCCGCACGGAGTTGCTCGTAGGCGAGGCGGGCCTACGTATACTTGGCGCAGCTCATGTGGCAATCATCGGCATTGGGGGTGTGGGCTCATACACGACCGAGGCCCTAGCGCGAGCGGGAGTGGGGAAACTCACTCTAGTGGACTACGACGACATCTGCTTGACAAACGTCAATCGGCAGTTGCATGCGCTGCAATCTACGCTCGGGCAGGCCAAGGTCGAAGTAATGGCCGCGCGGGCAAAGGAGATTAATCCAAGTGTTGAAGTTGTGGCGCACAAAGGTTTTATGACCGCCGAATTGGCGCGGAGCGGATTGACGCGTGAGGTTAGCTATGTAGTAGACGCCGTAGACACGGTAACTGCCAAACTGGCGATCATTATGCACTGCAAAGAGCAGGGCATCCCTGTTGTTTCGTGCCTAGGGGCAGGTAATAAGCTTGATCCCACGCGTTTTATGGTTGCAGACATCTCAAAAACCAGCATTTGCCCCTTAGCGCGCGTTGTCCGCAAGGAACTAGGCAGACACGGAGTTAAGAGCGGGGTGAAGGTGGTGTACTCTGAGGAAGTGCCGATGGTGCCGGAGGCGAGTACTAACGATTGCGCGCGCGACTGCATCTGTCCGGGCAAAGACGCGAATTGCAGCCACAGGCGGCAGATTCCGGGCAGCATCTCGTTTGTGCCAAGTGTGGCCGGGCTGATTGCTGCGGGTGTGGTCGTGAATGACCTCCTGGGGCTAAAGCAATCCTAGTTTGGCCAGCTTAGCCAACTCGACATTGCCGCCGCTTAGGACGCAGACCACCTTTTTGCCGGTGAAATTGAGTTTGGCGCTCAGGGCAGCGGCCACACTGACGGCACCGGAAGGCTCTACGACGAGTTTTGCGCGCTCCATGATGAGGCGCATAGCGGACGCGATTTCACCCTCCGTAACGGTGACGAGGTCGTCGACGTAGGCGCGAGACAAGGCATAGGGCAACCTGCCGGGACGGCGCGCACGGAGGCCATCGGCGATAGAGGGGGCCCAAGCGTCATCGCCTAGTTCAGTCACGGCTCCCGCCTGCCAGGAGTGCCGGAGGCATGCGCTGATGGCTGGCTCTACGCCGACTACTTGCACGCGTGGGCTACTTTCTTTCATGCTCAGGCTCACGCCACCTAGCAGCCCGCCGCCGCCGACCGGGGCGACAATGCAGTCGACGTCGGGGAGGTCAGCGAGAACTTCTAGGCTTAGCGTACCCTGCCCGGCGATAATACGGGGGTCATCAAAGGGATGCACTAAGGTGTATCCCTCCTTGGTTACGAGGTCTACGGCCTTGGCGAGGCGGGCTTCGGCAGTGATGCCGCAGAGGAGCACGGTGCCGCCGTAGCCCTCGCAAGCTGCCCGCTTGGCGAGAGTGGCGTCTTCGGGCATCACGACGATTGCCTTGACACCAAATTCTTTGGCCGCGAAGGCTAGGGCCTGCCCGTGGTTCCCGGACGAACCAGTGACCACGCCTTGCGCCCGCTCTTTAGGTGTGAGCTGCGCGACCGCGTTCAGTGCGCCCCGCGCCTTAAACGAACCGGTCTTTTGTAGATTCTCGCACTTTAAGTAAATCTCGCTGCCCGACAGCTTGCTAAGCGTCCGCGAATAGAGCAGCGGAGTGTGGTGTATCTTACCGCTAAGCCGGGCTTGTGCGGCTTTGACATCATCGAGCGTTAACACATGGTTCACCTCCCGAAGCAGTAGGAAGCAGAAGGAAGCAGAAGGGACGGAGCCTTTTGCTTCGCAAATCGCTTTCCGCTTTCGGCCTTCCGCCTGCTAGGAGCGGCACTTAGCGCTTAGCAACCGGCAGGGAAGCAAAGGGGGAAGCAAAGGGGACGGAGCCTTTTGCTTCGCAAATCGCTTTCCGCTTTCGGCCTTCCGCCTGCTAGGAGCGGCACTTAGCGCTTAGCAACCAGCAGTAGCCTACGGCTTACGGCGTACTGCTCACGGCAAAAAGCGGAGAGCGGGAGGCGGAAAGCCACCCCGGGAATCCACCCCGGGAAGACCCCCTAGCTCGGTGAAGCAAAAGGCTC
>QLUS01000082.1 GCA_018725535.1 Bacillota bacterium | reverse complement strand
GTGCGTATCCCTCATCGGCTCGTGGATGCAGAGGGCGAGTCAAGCTTGGCTGGTGCTCGAAATGACTGACTCGGCCTTCCTGCTCGGGCTCATTGGAGTTATGCAATTCTTGCCGGTGATGCTCCTAAGTCTCGTAGCCGGTGTAGTGGCTGACCGCGTGCCAAAGCGCAAGTTAATCCTCGCTATGCAGCTTTCACTCGGAGCCCAAGCGCTTATCCTGTCGGCGCTCGTGTATGCGGGGCGGGTAGAGTATTGGCACGTGTTGCTCTTGGCCCTGTGGCAGGGCATTGCCACTGCCTTTGATACGCCGACGCGGCAGTCTTTTATCGTGGAGATGGTCGGCAAACAAGACCTGATGAACGCCATTTCGCTGAACTCCGCCATCTTTAACGGCGCGCGCGTAATCGGACCCGCGATTGGGGGTCTAGTCATGCATCAGTTTGGTGCCGGGCTCGCCTTCTTGCTTAATGGCCTCAGCTACCTGTTTGTGTGCTATGCCTTGCTGATCATTAAAGTGGATGGAACTCCATCGGACGCAAAACGACACAATATGCTGCAGGAAATAAAAGAGGGGCTCGCCTTTGCTTACCGCACGCCGCAGGTTTTTGAGGTGCTCTCGCTAGTTGGCGCGATTGGCGTCTTTGCGCTGAACATGAGCATCCTGATCCCCGTCCTGGCCCGCGATGTCTTAGGACAGACGGCGGCCGGTTACGGATTGTTAATGTCATTTATGGGTGCGGGCGCGGTGTGCGGTGCCGGGTCATTGGCCTACATATCGCACCTTGGTCCTAGGCGCGGACTGCTCTTTGGCGGGGCGTTAGCCATGACCATTACGCAAATTGTGTTGTCGCAGGTAACTGGTTACTGGGCGTCCGTCGCTCTGGTTTTCGTTTTGGGCTGGGCACTGATCACTTACAGCGCGACCGCTAACTCGAGCCTCCAAGTAGCCGCTCCCGACAACCTGCGTGGTCGCGTAATGAGTTTGCACTCTCTCTTAAACGGCGGCACGTCGCCACTGGGCAATCTGTTCGCTGGCACCGTCACCGATATTTACGGTGTATCAGGCGGGTTTTTGGCCTGCGGCGGCATCGGTTTAGCGTGCACCACCTACTTGTTGTGGCGCGGCAAAGCACGCGCAGCAGGTGACAACGCTTTGCGTCGCGAACAATCTGCAAATGCCAATACTCTGTAGGAGGTCAGTGCAGTGGACTCCACAATTAGACCCGTGCGCTGTGAAGATTTCGAGGCCCTGCAGGACATTGAGATAGCAGCTTTCGGCGCATCGGGCTACTGCAACTACTTCATCAAGATGATCCCGCACTTGTTTCCGGCTTCGTGCTTAGTGGCGGTAGTAGACGGGCAGGTAGCAGGGTACAGCTTAGGCGCGGTAGATGGGCACGACCCGCTGCGCGCGTGGATTTTAACGGTAGCAGTAAAGCCGCAGTTTCAAAACCGCGGCTTGGGCAAAGAACTTACCTGTCGCCTGATGCAGGTAATGGAGGCACGTGGCACGCGCTCTTTTGTGTTGACCGTCGAACCGAACAATTCCGCACGTAAATTGTACCAGCGGCTCGGGTTTTGCGATTTGAAGTTTGAGGCTGACTGCTACGGCGCAGGGCAGGACCGCTACTATATGGAGAGGAAGGTAGAGCATGAAGATAATTGCGGCAGAGCTTAGAGAGCTGGCTCTCCCCCTAAAACAGCCTTTCGTCATTGCCTATAACACTTGGCGAAGTATGCCGACGCTCATTTTGACGCTCTTCACAGACGAAGGGCTTGTCGGCTACGGCGAATGCGTTCCCGATGAGGGCGTGACGGGCGAAACCATCAGCAGCACTCTTGCCATGCTCAGGGATACCCTCCTACCGTTAGTCTTAGGCCAGAGCGCCTTTGACCTAGAGGAGTTTCACCGCGCAGCCGAGGAGCGTGTTCACGGTGCCTATGCCGCTAAAGCCGCCATAGATATTGCCATGCACGACCTTAAGGCCAAAGCCTGCGGCGTGCCGCTCTATAAACTGCTCGGCGGCCACAGCCAGGAGGTGACTGTCCCGGCGGTAATCAGCATCATTCCACCCGACGAGATGCCGAGCGCGCTGGCACCCTATCAGACACAAGGCTACAGGCAGTACAAGCTTAAACTGGGTGGACAGCCCCCAGAGGACATTCGCCGCGTGGAGGTGGCGCGTCAAACGTTAGGCGCAAAAGCTCGCATCAAGGTGGACGCCAATCAAGGCTTTGCCACCGCCGATAACGCGCTTAAGATAATGCACGCTATTTCCCGCTACGACATTGAGCTAGTCGAGCAGCCCGTAAAACACTGGGACTACGAGGGGCTAAAGCGGGTACGCGAGCGTTCCGATTTGTCACTCATGGTTGACGAGGGGGTCAGGACAGGGCGCGACTTATGGCGGCTCCTGTCGCTAACCGGTATCGACTGGGTGAATGTTAAGCTTATGAAGTGCGGCGGGCTGTTGCCGGCAATGAAGCTCGTTGCCCTAGCCGAGATTGCAGGCGTCAAGGTTCAGGTAGGGTCGATGCTCGAGTCGAGCATCGCCAGTGCAGCCGGGGCCCATTTGCACAGGGCACTGCCTGCAATCTATGCCAGCGAAATGGTGGGCCCACATCATTTTGCCGCTGATATCGGAGACTTTAGCTATCGCGGCGATGAAGTGGTCTTTAGCGAGCGTGCGGGGCTAGGCATAGAGGTAGACAGGGAGCGTTTAGCAGGTCTTACGCTGCGCGGAGTGCGCTTAGACGAGCAGGATGATTACAGCGACCTCCGTCAGCTCAACTCTTGATCCATCTTGCCAACGTCGAAAACTCCATCGCTACTCCTTGCTTGCCTCGGATGCTTCGCGGCGGGATAGCTCAACCAACACGCAGCTCTGCACAAATTGCAGCTTAAGGGCTCGGCACTGTTCCACAATCTCCTCCGTGTCCGCTCCAGGCTGCAGCCAGACATAAGTTATCCCAAGGCTCGCGGCTTCGGCCAGATACTCGGCCCCGAGCTTAGGGTTAGTGACCAAGCATAGTACGTCAGGCTTGTTTGGCAGTTGCTTGAGGCTCACATAAACGTTTTCACCGCCGCGAGGATGAACGCGGCTTACCTCATAGCCTTTGCGCACAAGCTTTTGCACGATCTTGTAGGCGAACTTATCCGGGTTTAAGACGTCGCCTACTACTGCCCAATGATTAAGCCCAAGAAACAGGTCTTTGCTCACTTTAGGAACCTCCTCTTTTGTGGTATTGCCTCATTTTAGTCGTCGCCGGCCTTAAAGTTATACACCGTTTTAATGATGCGCTGTACTTCAACGGTATCACCGATAGCGTCAAGAATCTGGCGCATGGGCTTGTAGGCCATGGGGGCTTCGTCGAGAGTGTCAGGGTCGACCGAGGTGGTGAAGATGCCCTCCATGGACTGCCTGTACTCCGCGAGCGAATAAGTGCGTTTGGCTTGGCTGCGGCTCAGTAAACGACCGGCACCGTGTGGAGCAGAAAAGTTCCAGTCCGCGTTGCCCTTGCCTACGGCAATAATGCTGCCGTCACGCATATTAATTGGGATGATCAGGATTTGTCCTTTGTGAGCCGCGACTGCGCCTTTGCGTAAAATGCCCTCTCTTATGTCAATATAGTTGTGCGTCGTAATAAAGACGTCCTCTAATTCCCAGTTCATGCCCCGAGAGATAACTTCGGCGATAGCTTTGCGGTTGAGGTCCGCAAATTCTTGGGCAATGGTCATGTCGTTAAGGTAATCCGCCAAATCTTCGCCTTCCACGTAGGCCATGTATTTGGGCACTTTCGTGCCCCCATGCCCCTTGCGAGAAAGCGCGCGCACCGCTGCGTTTTGGTAGTGTTCGGCGATTTGCTTGCCTAGATTGCGGCTACCTGTATGGATGGCTAGGTGGTTAACGCCGTCTTCCGAGGCGGCTACTTCAATAAAGTGATTGCCGCCGCCTAGGCTGCCAATACTCAGCTCGATGCGGTTCATTTTCTTGATGTGCGCGGCACACTTAAGCTCAGCGAGCCGCGCTCTGCTTGCCAAGCGATGGGGGCTGTTTCTTACGTCAAAGCCAGAAGGAACGTTGCTGCGAATCACCCGGTCTAGCTTGGCAAAGTCAACCTGCTGCGCGGGAATACGACCCACCAGCACGCCGCAGCCAATGTCTACCCCTACGTGCCCCGGGACAACCTTGTCTCTAATCGTCATGGTCGTGCCAATGGTGCAGCCCATGCCTACGTGAGTGTCCGGCATGACCCGTATCTTAAGCCCCTCCACGAATGCTTGGTTACAGAGCTCGTGCAGTTGTTGCAGTGTTCCTTCGTCGACTGCGTCTAAGAATACCTTGGCAGAGTTGTACGCGCCTTTAACCGTGATCATGCACTCACCTCCTGCCATAAGTATATTATCGTTAGCCGCAGGCGGCAACTTGTTTCTGGGGAGACCGCAAAACACAATTACAGGACAAAATTACACGTCCCCCGTGTTGGAGGGAGGATGCCATGAAGATTACGCGCGAGCAAGCCCGTTCGTTTTTAATCGGACGCCAGCAGTTTAGGGTTTGTGGGTCGGCTTGGACTGGGCAGGAGGGAGTGGCGCAAGCCATCCGGCATTTAGGTGCCGTCCAAATCGACCCCATTAACGTGTTTGAGCGCAACCACCATCAAGTGCTCTTTAATCGTGTCGCCGGTTATCGCCCTGCGATGCTAGACGAAGAGCTTTACGTCAAGAAGAGTTCCTTTGAGTATTTCTGTAATGCCCTCTGCGCACTCCCTATGGAGGAGTATCCCTATTTCGCATACAAAATGCACCTGCTCAGGGAGAAGTACCGCCCTGCCCCAGAAGAAAAGCTAGCCGCCGACAGAGTGCTGCGGCGGCTCGAAGACGATGGTGCTAGGACAGCCCGCGAGTTTGCGAGCGGCGAAAAGGTGAGCGGTGGGTGGGACAGCGGCGAGAAAAAGACTAAGGCGGAAAAGGCCGCGCTTGACGTTCTGCATTACACAGGGCAGGTCATGATTACCGCGCGGGAAGGGTTACTCAGGCGTTATGACTTGCCGCACCGCGTTGTTCCAAGCCACCTGTTAAACAGAGAAGTCAGTGAGGCGGAATACCAGCTGTATATGCTGGAGAAGTTTCTTATCGCCTACGGGTTGAGCCAAACGAGCTTGTTCCGGTTTGGCTGGTCTGAAGCACCAAAGGTCGAGATTAAGCGCCTGCTGCAGGATCTGGTCCTTGCGGACCGCGTGGTCCCCGTGCACATAGAGGGCGTAAAGCGGCAGTATTATTGCCATACGTCGCTGCTGCCTGAGCTCACCGATTCGCGCCCTCCGCAAACGGACGGGGCGACATTCATCGCCCCGTTAGATAACTTGGTGTGGGATCGCGACCGCCTCGAGGACATTTTTGGGTTTGCCTATCGTTGGGAAGTATATGTACCTCTGGCCAAGCGCAAGTACGGCTACTATGTACTGCCCGTGCTGTTTGGCGACGAATTCGTGGGCAGGGTCGAACTAAAGGCCGAGCGAGAGCGGGGAGTGCTCAAGGTTAGTGGTTTGTGGCTGGAAAAGGACACGACAACTGTGCGCGAAGCCGTGGCTGCGGCCACTGTGGAAACAGCCGCGTATCTAGGACTTCGGGAAAAACTCGATGGCCGCGCCGACGGTACCGGGTCCCGTGTGTACGCCGACGACCGGGCCCACTTGGGAGACCGAGGGCTCGACGCCAAAGGTTCGTTCAAGCTGCGCCTTTAGGTGCTGCCCTGCTTCATCCGCAGCCCCAACGGCTACGCAGACGCGCTTTGCCCGGCGTCCCTTCGACAGGTCCTGGAACAGGGTGACAATCTGGTCGAGGGCCTGTTTTTGGCTACGGGCCTTACCGGCATCGATGTATACACCGTCATCCACGCGAATAATGGGCTTAATATTAAGTAGGGAGCCAAGCAAGCTCTTGGCTTTGCCGATGCGCCCGCCCTTGGCTAGGTACTCGAGTGTGTTAAGCGTAAACACTACCTCGTGGTTGGCGCGTGAAGCATCGATAGCTCGAATTACCTCATCTACGTTCTTGTCCGCCGCGATGGCCTCAGACGCAGCCATAACCTGCACTGCAGTGCCAAGGCTGATGGAGCGCGAGTCCACCACTCTAATGTCGCGTCCTAGGTGGTCGGCCGCTTGCTTGGCGGCTTGGTATGTACCGCTGAGTCCCGACGAAATGTGCAGCGAAATAATAGTGTCATACCCTTGGGCAAACAGCTTCTCGTACAGTTCCATAAACTCGCCGGGGGACGGCTGACTGGTGGTCGGGAGTTTCTTGGCCGCGGCAAGCATCGGGTAGAACTGCTCTGGCTGGATGTCCACGCCGTCGAGATAGGTTTTGTCGCTAAAGATTACGTTCAGCGGGCGGACAGCCACATTGAGGCTCTTAATCTGCGCTGGGGTAAGGTCAGCAGTGCTATCTGTTACAAGCGCTATTTTTTTCAAGGGGAACCCCTCCTGCAAAAGTAATATCATGTAACGACGTAGCTTGTCCTCGGTAGTGTCACTTGTGGCGAAAAACTTTTTTGCCCTCCGGCGTGTCTAATTATCACTCTTGGTGGCCAGGTCGCAAAGGGGTGATGAAGTCGCCTTTGCTGAGCTCATAAGGTCCTGTCAGGTGCAGCTTTACCGCATCGCTTTAAGCTACGTCAAAAATCGAGAGGACGCACTCGACATTGTCAGCGAGTCAGTCTACAGGGCATTCGTGAATCTAAGGAGCCTCAGACAGCCATCTTATTTTAACACCTGGGTATCGCATGTCATCAACCAAGCCATCAACTTCGTGCGGCGGGACCATTGTTAGGCGCCTGACTTTTGTGGGGGATAGGGTTATTGATGGTGAGATCACCGATGGGCAAGACATCAGGCGCATCACCGTACAGCGGCGCGGCGACGCGGAAACAATTCAGGTAGACTTCTCGGCAGGCTATGACTTTACCCCAATTACGCCGGGTGCTCCCGTCGGAACAGCTGGGCACTTTACAGTAACACGCAACAGCCATCCCAACAGCATCGTCGTCCATGTGTTTGGCGTCAGGGGTTTCACCGCCGCGCAGAACCTCCCCGACCTCTCCCGTATGCAGCTGGTAGGAGAAATCTACATGATTGTAACGTTAGACGACAGCGCGCATCGCTTTGTAGTCACCTTTAAGCAGCCAGTGACAATCGAAG
>QLUS01000081.1 GCA_018725535.1 Bacillota bacterium | reverse complement strand
CCCCAGCGTTCCTTGTTGTGGGGATGGTTTTAAGGATAAGGGGTGGGGGGGAAACCGGGTTATCGGTAATGCGGAAGGCGCTGCTTAGAGCAGCCTGAGTCTCTGCGGCTACGACCCGAGATGCGTATGCGGTAAGCAAAGGTTGGCCGACCGCGACGCGCGTGCCTACCCTCACGTGCAGAACCATTCCCGCGCCATAGTCAATTGCGTCATCTTTTTTGCGCCGCCCCGCACCAAGGTCTACAGCTAGACTACCGAGTGCGAGAGGGTCGATGGCCGCAACATACCCGCCGTGCGGAGCAGTAATTGTGTAGGACAGGCTAGCGGCAGGCAGAGGGCGCGTTAGGTCTCCTCCCTGGGCCACCACTACTTCGGTGAATTTCTGCATGGCGGCACCCGAGTCTAAAGCATGCTCCACCATACGCTGTGCGGCATCAAGACTAAGATGAGGGTAATAATGAAGCACCATTTCCCGCGCTACAGCCAGCGACACTATCCTGAGGTCCGATGAGCCGCCACTCCCGGAAAGCACGGCAACTGCTTCTTTAATCTCTAACGCATTGCCAATAGCATTGCCTAACGGCGCTTCCATGCTCGTCAATAGGGCGGTTGTCGGTCGCCCTACCCTCCTGCCGATTTCGACCATAGTGGTTGCCAGCAGTTCCGCAGCGTGTTGTTCCTGCATAAAAGCGCCCCGTCCGTACTTGACATCAAGCACAATGTGCGTAGCACCTGCGGCTATTTTTTTGCTCATAATGGAACTCGCAATCAGCGGTATGCTTTCCACGGTGGCGGTAACATCCCGCAGCGCGTACAAAACTTTGTCTGCCGGTGCTAACTCCGCTGAGGCAGAAATCAGCGCTAGACCAATTTTCGCCACTTGTGCCTTAAACTGCTCCGAGGAGAGAACTGCTGAAAAGCCCGTGATACTTTCGAGCTTGTCTACGGTCCCTCCAGTATGCCCAAGGCCCCGCCCTGTCATCTTGGCCACAGGCACGCCACATGCCGCGACCACCGGGGCGACAATCACGGTTGTTGTGTCCCCCACCCCTCCGGTAGAATGCTTGTCCACGGCCTTTTGGATATCTAACGCTATTTGAGTACCCGAGGCGGCAATAGCAGTGGTTAGCTCCGCCGTTTCCCTGTCACTCATACCTCTAAGGAAGATGGCCATCAGCAGCGCTGTCACCTGGTAGTCTGCGATGGTGCCGGTAACAGCCCCTTCCACTACATAGGCGATTTCTGCTGAAGAAAGCTCCTGCCCATCGCGCTTTCTCTTGATGATATCATACATTTTCATGGCTAAGCCTCCCACTCCGCGCGAAAAGAAGTTCCGGCCAGTCGCTCGCTAAACCCCAGCACATCAAGGATGGTAGCGCCAATGTCTGCAAGCGTCGCTCGGTCACCTATGGGTTTGCCAGGTTCAAGGGCTGGCGAGTACGCGAGGATGGGGACATACTCGCGCGTGTGATCAGTTCCGGCATAGAGCGGATCGCAGCCGTGGTCAGCGGCGATAAACAAGTAGTCACTTGTCCGCATCTTGGTCACAAAGCCACCCAACCAGTCGTCAAACTCCTTGAGTGCGCGGCCATACCCTTCCGCGTCATTTCTGTGCCCGTAGAGCTGGTCATAATCCACCAAATTCGTAAACACAAGTCCCCTAGGGGTGCCGCGGTACACACTCTCCGTCAGTGACATGCCTTCGCGGTTATTCTTAGTCTTTAGACACTGGGTGGGGCCGTGCCCGGCATAGATGTCGCATATCTTTCCTATGCCGATGACCGGCAACCCTCGATCCGAGATAATGTCCAGCATGGTTTGTCCGGGAGGAGATACGGCTAGGTCGCGTCGGTTGGGCGTACGGACATAGGGCCACTCCCCGCTAAAGGGACGCGCAATAATCCTTGCTACGTTGAACTCCCCCTGCATAAGCTGCCGGGCAACTTGGCAAATCGAGTACAGCTCCGCAAGCGGCACAACATCCTCATGCGCGGCAATCTGCATCACGCTGTCTGCCGACGTATAGAGGATGGGCGCACCTGCAAGCTGATGTTCGCGGCCGAGGTCGCGAATGATCTCAGTGCCGGAAGCAGCCACATTGCCTATAAACTCCCTGCCGGTTCTCTCTGAAAGGGCGCGCACCACATCCAGCGGAAACCCAGCGGGGAAGGTGCGGAACGGGTGTCCGAGCACAATCCCCGCCATCTCCCAGTGTCCGGTAATAGTGTCCTTGGCCGGTGAGGCCGTGATGCCGCGACCAAAAGCTCCCATCGGTGGGGTTGACGAAACAAGCCTAGGATGAGGCAGAATTTCTCCTAACCCCAGCGCAGTGAGGTTAGGCAAAACAAGTGACGGATTGTAATCCAACACACTTTTAAGGGTATTGCTCCCATAATCTCCGTAAAGGTCGGCGTCAGGTAACGCCCCGACGCCTACGCTATCTAATACAATGAAGACGACAGTCCTCTGCATGCGGCAGCCTCCCTGAACTAGGCCCGGGGGTGAGCCTTATCGTAGATTTCGCGCAACCGCGCGCGCGTAACATGGGTGTAGATTTGGGTCGTACTAATATCGGCATGCCCGAGCATCTCCTGGACCGCCCTGAGATCCGCGCCGTTCTCCAGTAAGTGCGTGGCAAAGGAATGCCTGAGTGTGTGTGGTGAAATATTCGCCTCGATACCTGTTCCCCTGACGTGTTTTTTAAGCAGTTTCCAGAACCCCTGACGGGTCATCTGCCGCCCGTGATAATTGACAAACAGCGACCGTACTTCCCGCGAGCGTACTAATAGCGGTCGCCCGGTACTTAGATAGCGCTCTACCGCATTAATAGCCACTGTCCCGAGTGGCACCATGCGCTCTTTGCCGCCCTTCCCCTTGCACTTAACGAAGCCGGCGGCAAGATTTGCGTCTGTGAGTTGCAGTGAAATAAGCTCGGAGACGCGAATGCCTGTAGCATACAGCACTTCAAACATGGCGCGGTCGCGTAATCCCACCGGTGACGAAAGGGTGGGCCGACCTAGGAGGGTTTCCACTTCAATAGGGCTTAGCACCCTAGGAAGACGTTTTTCTGCTTTAGGCGTGTTCAAAAGTGCCGCAGGGTTCGTTGGCAACGCACCTTCTCTAGTCAAAAAGCGAAAGAAAGAACGGATTGACGCTAGGCTGCGCGAGACGGTAGCCGTAGACTTACCCTGTCGTTTCAGGCTGTCAAGGTAGAGCAAAATCTGGCCGCGATCTAGGGCTTCCCACGGCTTTGTGCAGTTTGAGCTGACGAAGCGTGAGAACTGACGCAGGTCCCTGCCGTACGACTCGAGCGTATTCTCGGCCAGTCCGCGCTCTAGCCCCAAGTAGTCTAGGTAGTCCTCAATGTGCTGTTCCATACTTTTGTCCCCTTAAACAGTAGTCTATCTTCTATTATTCTACGTTAAGGACAAAATTCCTTCCCCTAGGTAAACAAAGACCCCTTAACAGGGGTCAAAAGCCATCCGTGTACCAGTTGCGCAGGTGGGTGAGTATGCGTTGAAACACTGTCTCGGCTAGGGGTTCCATATGTTGCGGTGGAGACAGCATCACATCGAGCACCTGCCAGAAAAGAGCAGTCAGCAGAATCAAGAGCACTGCCAGACCTAGAATCTTCGCGGTACGTGCCCGCTTCCCCCGGAAGGGACCAACCGTTACCACCCACATGCGTTTCCCCTCCTTAGCGACAACACTGTTTAATACAGCCTATGCGCCCAATAAAGGGACTAGAACCGCCTAGGGTTAGCGCATTACCGTCGCTTGGTACTCCTTGACACCGGCGGCAAGAACCTGCATAGCATGCCTTAGCTCGGTGGCGTTAAGCACATACGCCAAACGCACCTCATCGCGACCTAAACCAGGCGTGGCATAGAACCCGGCGGCGGGAGCGACCATGGTCGTGGCCCCATCTAGGGAAAAACTCCTTAACATCCACTCCGCGAACGCATCGCCGTCGTCGATAGGCAATTTGGCGATCACATAAAAGGCTCCTTTAGGCGGCCTGCATACGGCTCCTTTAATCTGCTGGATACCGTTATAGACAATGTCGCGGCGCTCCTGGTACTCGGTGAGTACACCTGTAAAGTAGGAATCCGGTACGCTAAGCGCCCCGATAGCGCCAACCTGCTCTAGGGTGGGGGGGCACAGACGCGCTTGCGCAAACTTCATAATCGAGTCCATGAGCTGCCTATTCTTGCTCACAACATTGCCGATACGCGCGCCGCAGGCACTAAAGCGTTTGCTGATGCTGTCGGCAATGACCGCGTGTTGGTCAATGCTAGGCAGAGACATGATGCTGGTATACCGTTCCCCGTCATAGACAAACTCACGGTAGACCTCATCCGCAATAATGTACAAGTTGTACTCGCGCGCTAGTTCCGCGACCGTTACCAGCTCGGCGCGGGTATAAACAACGCCGGTAGGGTTACCGGGGTTGCTCAGCAGGATGGCTTTAGTGCGCGGCGTTACTTTTTCCGCAAAATGCGCCTTATCGGGCAGCCTAAACCCGTCCTCCGCTTGCGCAGTCACGGGCACCATCTTAATGTCCCCATAGACCGCAAACCCGTTGTAGTTAGTGTAGAACGGTTCGGGCACTAAGACCTCGTCGCCTGCATCGCAAGTGGCGAGCATAGCAAACAACAGGGCTTCACTGCCGCCTGTAGTCACAATGATCTCAGCCGGGGAGACGTTCACGCCATGCCGCGCATAGTATCTGCAAAGGCCTTGGCGAAATTCCAGTAGGCCGTTAGATGGGCCATAGGCTAATACCTTTTCATCGTATTTTTTGATTCTTTCCCACATTTCATCAGGGGTCGCAATGTCCGGTTGCCCAATGTTCAGATGATACACTTTTGTGCCGCGGCTCTTAGCTTCGTCAGCAAATGGTACCAGTTTGCGAATTGGTGACGCCGGAATGCTAAGCCCGCGCCGTGATAAGGATAAACCCATATTGCACCTCCTACATAGACTCACTGCGACTACTATTCGCGATAGTCAACGGAAATCCTGCGCCCATCTCTGTGCCTAGCGATAGCTAGCCCAATTAGGCGAGTGATCAGCTCACTGTAAGGAAGCCCAGATGCCTCCCACATTTTAGGGTACATGCTGATGCCAGTAAAGCCAGGCATAGTGTTTAGCTCACTTACGTACACTGTGCCGTCAGTGAGCAGGAAGAAGTCGACGCGAGATAGCCCCGCACAGCCAAGCATCTCGTGCGCACGCACGGCCAGTTCTCTTATCTGACTCGTTTGCTCGGGCAGAAGTGCGGCCCGCACATGCAGGGTAGATGGCTGTATGTACTTTGCTGTGTAGTCATAAAACTCCCCACTTGGGACTATTTCACCGGGAAGTGAGCTAGCAAGCTCTTCGTTCCCGAGTACACTACACTCTATCTCCCGCCCCTTAACGGCCCGCTCCACCAGTACTTTGTTGTCGTAGCGCAAAGCCACCGCGACAGCGTTCTTTAGCCCCTCCCGGCTGTTTACCTTGTTAATCCCGACACTCGAGCCCATATTTGCCGGCTTGACAAAACACGGGTATCCCACCGCTTGCTCCACCTCTATATGGAACGCATCCGGTTCCTCTGCGTACGCTTTGCGCCAACACCACACGAAGTCTACCACCGGGAGGCCCGCGCAGCGAAACAAAGTCTTTTGAAATACCTTATCCATACCTAAAGCAGAGGCAGTCACCCCCGAGCCTACATAGGGCTTGTCAACGATCTCAAACAAACCCTGCATGCTGCCGTCCTCACCAAAGGGCCCGTGTAACACGGGGAAGATGACGTCCGCCTCGGCCAGAATGCGGGCAATAGGTCCCATGTACTCCGCGGCTAGTGGTTCTGACACGGTTGCTGTGTTGGCCATCAACATGGCGCGCGGATCAAGCCCGGCCTGCCATCGTCCGCCCTTACTGATGCCCACGGGGAGTGGCACGAAGCGGGTTACATCTAAGGCCTCCAACACGGAGGCAGCCGACCGCACCGATACCTCATGCTCCGCAGACCTGCCACCAAAGAGGACAATTACTTTCTGCATTTTCTCCGCCTCCGCATTAGTATACTCATGCCTACGCCTAGACTTATCGCCACCACTAGCCCAAGCAGGCGGGTAGAAGTCAAAAGAGGAATATACGCCGGTACAGTAACATGCACACGTCCGATCTCTTGCCCCCCTTGCGTAACAACCACCTCTCCTAGTTTGTCGCCCGGGCGCAAGGGCGGAAACAGGCGTGGCTTGACTCGAAGCTCAGTATTATACTCTCCTCGTTCCGCGCGGGTAATGGTACGCGTTAGTTCACGTTCCGCAACCAGCAGCACTTGACCGGCAAGAGGAATGTCCACGACCCCAAGCGTCTGTCTGCCTCGAATCAGTATTTCCCGCTGGAAGGCAGCAAATCCATGCTCTATCAAGGCCGTGCTGTCTGACCACATCTCCGCACCCTGTGCTCCCAAGACTACGCTAGCCAAGGTGAGGTTGTCGCGCTTAGCAATGACGAGGAGACACTGCCCCGCCTCATCTGTGTAGCCAGTCTTGCCTCCAACGACCCCAGGTAGAGTCCCGAGCAATCGGTTTTGATTGACGAGTACACGTCCGTTAGTCATAGTAAAGCGTTCCCGCCCCGCAATCGCTAAGAACTGCGGCAGAGAAGCCGCGTGTAACCCTAAGCGCGCCAAATCTGCGGCCGTCGAAAACTGCCCGCTTTCCGGCAGGCCGTGCGCATTGGCAAAACGAGAGTTGCTCATGCCAAGCTCTCCGGCCCTCGCGTTCATCATGGCGCTGAATCCGGCTAGGTTCCCGCCCAAGTGCTCGGCAATCGCTGCTGACGCGTCGTTAGCGCTAATCAGCATGGCTGCGTAGACCAGCTCGCGCAGAGTGTGCCTCTCCCCTGGACGCAGATGCAGCGAAGACCCCCCTACGGCTGCGACGAGGGGAGTGATGAGCACATGTTCATCAAGCCTGCCTGACTCAATAGCCAGCACGGCCGTAAGCACCTTCGCCAAGCTTGCAGGGGCGTGGCGAGTGTTAGCCGCTCTGTTCCACAGGGGCTCTGCTCTTTCAGGCGTGACAAGTATCGCACGTGGGCTGTTCACGGCTAAGGCGTAGGCGCTGCTCGTCATCACCACACACAGTAACAGCAGCGCTACTACGAATTTGGCTGCACTTCCCATAATCGACTCCTTATTGTCGGATAGGGCGAATTCCTGTCGTAATGAGTCTATTTCCTAGGCATTACCTAAATGAGAGCGGCAACGGCTCTGACAAAGACAGGGG